>JBBSLN010000512.1:0-2364 GCA_038255205.1 Flavobacteriales bacterium | reverse complement strand
CAACAGAACAAACCAAATCCTCGTCCTAAAGAGAATACAAACAAACCGAATCCACGTCCTAAAGAAAAGGATGGCAATGTGAATGATAACAATAGCGGTGGAAACAACGGTAATAAGGACACTAGAAACCGTTACAGAGAACCAGATTTTGAGTTTGACGCCATTATACAAAGTGAAGGTGTTTTAGACATCATGCAGGATGGCTACGGATTTTTAAGATCTTCAGATTACAACTATTTATCGTCTCCAGATGATATTTATGTATCGCAATCTCAAATTAGATTATTTGGTTTAAAAACTGGAGACACTGTTTTAGGTCATGTAAGACCTCCAAAAGAAGGAGAAAAATATTTCCCGTTAATCAAGGTCAGTAAAATAAATGGTCAAAGTCCAGATGTCGTAAGAGACCGCGTGTCTTTTGAACATTTAACCCCTTTATTTCCACAGGAAAAATTCAATCTTGCTGATAAACAAAGTACAATTTCAACCAGAATCATGGATTTGTTCTCTCCGATAGGAAAAGGACAGCGTGGCATGATTGTCTCACAACCAAAAACTGGTAAAACCATGTTATTGAAAGATGTGGCAAATGCAATTGCAGCCAATCATCCTGAAGTTTACCAAATGATCTTGTTGATTGACGAGCGTCCTGAAGAGGTCACAGACATGCAACGAAATGTAAGAGGTGAAGTAATTGCCTCGACTTTTGATAAGGAAGCACATGAACACGTTAAGATTGCCAATATTGTACTTGAAAAAGCAAAACGCTTGGTAGAATGCGGACATGATGTGGTCATTCTTTTGGATTCGATTACACGTTTGGCAAGAGCTTACAATACGGTTCAACCTGCGTCTGGAAAAATATTGAGTGGTGGTGTTGATGCGAATGCGCTTCATAAACCAAAGCGCTTCTTTGGTGCTGCACGAAATATCGAAAATGGCGGTTCATTGACCATAATCGCAACTGCACTTACCGAAACTGGATCTAAAATGGATGAAGTAATTTTTGAAGAATTCAAAGGAACTGGGAACATGGAACTTCAGTTGGATAGAAAAATCTCCAACCGTAGAATTTTCCCAGCTATTGATTTAACGTCTTCAAGTACTCGTAGAGATGATTTATTATTGGATGAAAATACCATTCAAAGAATGTGGGTCATGCGCAAATATCTTGCAGATATGAACCCTGTTGAAGCTATGGAATTCATCAATGACAGATTCAAAAAGACCAGAAACAACGAAGAGTTCTTGGTATCTATGAATGGATAATGAATATGTTAAGAATTGAAAAACCCTTGAATTTAAAAATTCAAGGGTTTTTTTATTTACGCCATTTTTTTTAGTGTTGAACAAAAAAAGCCTTTTCGTCGAAAAGGCTTTAAATATATTTTAACTCAAGTTCTTCTTATAATGAAGCAACGTATAGCGCTAAACCAGATTTTAGGTTAGCAGCTTTATTATTGTGAATAATATTTTTCTTCGCTAATTTATCAATCATAGAAGAGACGTCCACAAACATTTCCTTTGCTTCTTTTGCATCGGTTGTTTCACGCAATTTTTTAATCGCATTACGCGTCGTTTTGTGCTTGTACCTATTGGTCAAACGTTTTGATTCGTTACTTCTGATTCTTTTTAATGCTGACTTATGATTTGCCATTTTCTTTTGTTTCTTATTTAATATGTAGCCCGTAGGGGAGTCGAACCCCTCTTACCAGGATGAAAACCTGGCGTCCTAGCCGATAGACGAACGGGCCATTTGATGTTATTTTTAGATTGATAATTATAAAATTTTATAACTTCAATACAATTTCAAATGAACGTGCATTTGTTTGAATGCGGATGCAAAAATACAACTATTTTTAAATGTTGCAAGACCTACACATACTTTTTTATAAATTTTTTAATATGCCTTTGCAAATAGCACTCTTGCATTAGACGGATTACCTGTAAACACACAGGTTCCTGCTTCTTTATTACCATCAAAAGGAATGCATCGAATGGTTGCTTTTGTCAATTCTTTAATTTTCTGTTCAGTTTCTGAAGTACCATCCCAATGCGCTGAAATAAATCCTGTTTTGGTTTCTAAAACAGTTTTAAATTCTTCAAAATTATTTACTTCTGTAATATGGGAGTTTCTGAAATTCAATGCTTTATTGAACAAAGCCTCTTGAATTTCAACCATGAGTCCGTCAACCTTATCGACTAGATTATTAAGTTCTACGATTTCTTTGGTCAAAGTATCCCTACGAGCCAGCTCTACCGTTTTGTTCTCTAAATCTTTTGGCCCAATAGCAATTCGCAATGGTACTCCCTGTAGTTCGTATTGTGCAAATTTAGCTCCAGGACGATGTGTTGTTCTATGAT
>JBBSLN010000511.1:0-2367 GCA_038255205.1 Flavobacteriales bacterium | reverse complement strand
ATGAATAAGAACAGTACCCAAAATTATTAGTGAAAATTCGTGAAATTCGTGTCAAAAAACAGTTTTCTTTCGCAGTCGCAGTCGCAGTCGCAGTCGCAGTCGCAGTCGCAGTCGCAGTCGCATAATTTGTTTAAAATTCAACTAAACTTCCTATATTTAGAGATAAAATTTGAAAATGCTTACAAAATCAGAAAGGTCTTTCACTTTTATATTTCTTGCTATCCTTATTGCTGAATTGGTTTGTGGAAGTGTAGATAGTTTATCCCAACTTCATTATATAACTAAACCAGCGATTGTGATGTCCTTGATTATTTTCTTTTGGAAGGAAAGCCATTCTGTTTCAAAATCGATTCGTAATTTGACGTTATTGGCTTTGGTGTTTTCACTTCTTGGCGATGTACTCTTGATGTTTGTTGAACAATCTCCAAACTATTTTATGGTTGGATTGGTTGCATTTTTGTTGGCACAACTGATGTATATTTTGGTCTTTTTAAAACATAGAAATCCTTCCAAAAAACTAATTTGGTCCATCACTATTTTAGATGTTTATGGAATTGGACTTTTCCTATTCTTGAAGGATTATTTAGGAGACATGCTCATCCCCGTTTTGATTTACATGTTGGTCATTTTAACGATGGCAACGACCTCATTTTTAAGGGAAGGAAAGGTGTCTGAAATAAGCTATGGTTTTGTGGTTTTGGGAGCCATTTTATTCATGGTTTCGGATAGTCTTTTGGCACTCAATAAATTTTATTATGAATTGCCTTTTTCAAGTATTTTAATTATGTTGACCTATGCCTTGGCTCAATATTTTATTGTATTTGGCATCAAAAGAGCGTCATAGCTTTTATCAATAGTTATTACTTAATAAATTGTTAATCAGTATTATTTGTAAATAATTTGAATAATTAGTTTAAGTCCACATAATTCTGTAAACTATTAAAATAAATATACAAAATCCTGTAACATACCCTATTTTATGTGGACTAATGTAACAACTAAAACTAACTAACCGAATTGGACAAAGAACTTGAACATAGTTTTATTGAACAGCTAGAACAGCATCAAAATATTGTGCATAAGGTGTGCCGTTTGTACACCAATAATCAGGATGCGCACAATGATTTGTTTCAGGAAATAACCATCCAATTGTGGAAGGCATTTCCAAAATTTAGAGGTGATTCAAAGTTTAGTACATGGATGTATCGTGTAGGTTTAAATACAGCCATTACACTTTACAGAAAATCAAAGCGACGCATCAACACCACTGAAATTGAAACAGTTCAATTTAGACTGAAGGCAGAACCATACGACGATACTGAAGAGCAACAATTAAAATTGTTATATCAGGCAGTACATCAACTCAATGATATCGAAAAAGCCTTGGTCTTTTTATATCTGGAAGAAAAAGATTATAGAGAAATAAGTGAAACCCTTGGTATAAGTGAAGTAAATGCACGAGTGAAAATGAACAGGGTTAAAACAAAATTAAGAACAATACTAAATCCGTAAGACTATGGATGAACTGGAACTATTAAAAAAAGATTGGAAGAAGGACGATGGCAACTTCCCAAAGGTATCTTATAACGAAATTTATAAGATGATTTTGAAGAAGTCCTCCTCCATCGTCAAATGGATATTTATCATAAGCATACTGGAATTTGCATTCTGGGTATTAATTGCGTTTGCGTTTAAAGACACGAAGAGCTTAAAGGATTTCGACAAGTTGAATACCGATTACATTATGATACCTCTCACAATAATTGGTTATGCGGTTCTGGCGTATTTCTTTTATCTATTCTTTAAAAATTACCGAACGATTTCAGCTACTGATAATGCCAAAGTTTTGATGGAAAACATTCTAAAAACTCGTAAAACTGTTAGATATTACGTTGCGTTCAATCTTATTTTTCTTGTGATTGGCAGTGTCGCTGGATTATATATACAATTTGACCAAAATCCACAAGTGTTATCCATGGCTCATACGGCTGCTGCTGATGGCAATTTGTTTGTGTTTTATGCAAGGTTTATTTTGATTACAGCTGTCTTTTTAGTAGGTGCGATTGCGATATTGCTGTTCTTTTATTGGCTGATTTACGGGATACTTTTAAAACGATTGAATCGGAATTATAAGGAATTGAAAAAATTGGAGGTCTAACAACTGTTACAGAAATCCACAAAGAAAAACGCAGAGGTTCACGGAGAAATTGGTCTACAAAACGGATTAACGATTAACGATTGACGATTAACGATTAACGATTAACGATTAACGATTAACGATTAACGATTAACGAAATTAAAAAATTTAAATATAAGAAGTGCCAGTTTCCAAAGTGCAGCTCGATTTATTAGGATTTTTAAAAAAGT
>JBBSLN010000510.1:0-2372 GCA_038255205.1 Flavobacteriales bacterium | reverse complement strand
TGAAAAACGGTTACTTACTGGTTATGAAAAGGTAGATTTCATCACAGATTATCAGTATAAAAAAGACACTAAATCGGAAGAAGAATTTTTAAACACTACACTGGCGCTCGGAAATAATAAAACGAACTACAATAATATCAAAAGAGACAATTTCGACAATAAAAGAATTCCTTTAGAATTGTCATATGATTTAGAAATTGATAGCTATGTGAAAAAAGTCGGCGATAAACTTTTCATCAATTTAGATATCGACAGAGTGCTTTCCAAAAGCAAGATTGACGACGATAAAAAGTATGACAAGAAAATTGACCATACGTATATCAAGAATTATGTAACGACCTTGAACATTCCAGAAGGCTATTCAGCAAGTTTTATTCCTGAAACCTTGTCGTTTGAAAATCCAAAATATGGATATACTATTACTTATACTCAAAAGGACAATTCCATTATTCAAAATAAATCTATCTACGTCAACACCTTGAGTGTTAAAAAGCAGGATTTTGAATCTTGGAATGAGTTTATTAAAAGTCTCACCAAAGCCTACAAAAAAAGTATCATTTTAGAACAAATACAATGATTAAAAACACATTATTCCTACTGCTTCTTGTAAGCTCCAACTGTTTTTCGCAATATTATAAATCCTATGACTGGAGCGATAAGCCAAAAATGCACAACATTACTTCCGAAGAGGAAAAGGAGCATTCCATTGGTATTCAAAAGAAAAGTATTGTAGAGTACCTGTCAGCAGAAGTACCGTCAGATTTGCAACAATACGAAACGACCCATACGATTGCACGTGTGAATGATGAAAAAGGAATCGGTCAGCACAATCGCGTTTATATTCCAATGTATAATGTAAAAAACCTAATTGATGTCAAAGCAAGAACCATCAATTCCCAAGGGAAAGTAACCTTGCTCAACAAGGATAATATCAAAGAAGTCAATAACGTCGAAGAGTATGGTGATTTTAAGATTTTCGCTATCGAAGGGGTTGAAAAAAACTCCGAAATCGAGGTGCTTTACACTGTAGAAAAAGAAGCCGATTTATTCGGGAGCGAAACCTTACAAAGTGATTACCCTATCAAATCTGTTCAATTTCTATTTATCACAGGCGATTTGAATTCTGAAGTAAAGGCATATCGAACCAACTCTAAATTTGAAAGCGTCACAACCGATGGAAAAGCGTCTAAATTATTGGACATTCGAAACATGCCTGCCATGATTGAAGAGGAATACGCGACGCCAAATGCCAATAAAATCGCGGTTGTCTACCAATGTTTTCCAAAAGGTCAGTCTATTACACAAGATATGTTTTGGAACAATGTTGTGAATAACATCGGTGGCAAAATAATTCCTGATAAAACCAATATGCTGGCAGAAGCGGATATTAAGTCCATTATGAAAGACAAAAAAGACTTGAGCAATTATGAAAAAATAGTTCTCGTAGATAATTTTGTTAAAACAAACTTCAACATCATAAAAAACAATAATCCAGAGCTTTCTGATATCGATTATGTCCTAAAAAATAGATCTGCAAGTGATTTCGGGATTCTTAAAGTGTATGCCAATTATTTTAAAATCTTGGGCATAAAATATGAATTGGTCGTCACAGCTAATCGCTTTACGTATAAATTCGACCCGGATTTCTTCATACCGAATATGCTGCGTGATTTCTTGATTTACCTTCCTGAAGAAGAAAAATATGTCGCTCCCGATAGAATTGAGTATCGTGTGGGCGAGGCACCATTCAATATTTTGGGAAGTTATGGTCTTTTTATAAAAGAAGATTATCAATACTATTTCAGCAAAATTGTGCAGTCTGACCCAAATTACAGCACCATCAAACGTATTACTGACATCACTTTTAATGATGATTTTGAAAGCGCCACACTCAAACAGCATCAGGAACATGCGGGACATTGGTCTGTAACCAGTAGAGCTATTTTAAATCTATCCACCGACCAAGGCCTCAAAGAATACAAGGATTATCTCACTGGTTCTGGTATCGAAGATAAAGTGGTGGAAAGCTACGAGGTTAAAAATAGCGAGATGAACCAGATGGAATACAACATCCCATTTATAATAAATAGTACAATTACTTCAGAATCGATTATTGAAGATGCTGGTGACAGTTATTTATTCCAAATAGGAAAAGTAATCGGTACACAAAGCGAATTGTATCAAGAAAAAGAGCGTATCAATCCGATTGAGATGACCTATCCCAATCAATACGATTATACGATTACAGTTGAAATTCCTGAAGGTTATACCGTTGAAGGCTTGGGTAGTTTGAACATCGACAAAAGCTATAAATCAAACTCTACAGGCGAAAAATTATGCAAGTTTGAATCAAGCTATAAACTGGAAGACGA
>JBBSLN010000509.1:0-2376 GCA_038255205.1 Flavobacteriales bacterium | reverse complement strand
ATGCGACCGATGATGAACTTTGGACATTTGCGCATGGCATTGATGACATTGGCAAAGCCGCAGAAAAATTCCTTACCCGTTTCTTCATTTTTGATGGCTACCAATTCTTCAAAACTTGCGCCTGCACAAAAGGTTCGGTCGCCTCCGCTTTGAATGACGATGACTTTGATACTATCGTCTTCTCCAGCCGAGGTTATGGTTCTTGACAATTCGGAAAGCAAATTTCCCGGCAATGAATTGTGGGCAGGATGGAAAAATTCAATGTATCCTACTCCGCTTTTGTTTTTTAGTTTTACGTATGGTTCACTCATTGTTTTGAATTGTCAATGCGCATTTATTGCGCTTTCGTTATGTATTACTTCAAATTATTCTTGTGTGTTCGGTTCATTTGTTTGCTCATAATATTTTGACAAATCCCAACCCTCACTTAAGTCTAACCATTCTGGATTCATTTCCGTTATGATATTAATTTTCCATTCTCTTTTCCACTTTTTAATGGTCTTTTCTCTTCTAATTGCTATTCTTACATCTTCATGCTGCTCATAATATACTAACTTCTTAATATTATAGTGTCCTACATGTGTTTTGAATGTAGCGACCTTATGTTCACTTATTCTTCTCTCAACATTATTTGTTACTCCTACATAAAAAATATGGTTCCTTTCGTGCGTGAGAATGTAAGTATAATATTTTTTTGACATTTTCTGTTGTGGCTAATTAACATTGTTTATCCTTCCATTTAAGCGAATGCGCAATAAATGCGCATTGACTTTCTACAATAACCCGAACTGTTCAAAATGATGGTTCAAGTGTTTCCGCTCCAGCAGGTACGATTCGTACTTGGTCAATTCTCCAAAGACCAAATTTTTCAGTTTTGCTTCTGGGTTTTCTTTGAAAAATTCTATATACTTTTCTCTTTGTACTATGAACTTCTCCTTGGCTGTTTCCAAATCAGGATACTTTAGTTTATCTAAAGTGTTTTTTTCGAGCAGTGGAAAATTTGTGTTCTTTGGAAATTTGTCATAATTATATAATGAATGATGCACTTTCTCCCGAATCTTTTCTGGTGTTGCAACTTCAAAATCCTGAATTTCGCCTGAAGCAATTTTGTACGTGTATTCCAAATGTTCGAGCATGTGTTGTGGTGTCATGATACCCCATTTTGGTTTCATTTCAGGCTTTAGGTTGTTGAGACATTCTTCAATTTTTTCCTCTGTCATTTCAACTAACGTTTCTTGCTTCTTTTGAACCATCGTCAAAATTGTAGCTACTGCTACCAATTCATCTTCAGCATCAAAAACCTCAACAAACCATTTGACGATTCCGCTTGGATGTTCTGCGGAAGCGACGTCTCTATCTACTTTTTGTTTACAGGTCAGACGTACATAAATCGTGTCGTTGTGATATAATGGACGCAAGAAACGACAATCTTCCAGTCCATAATTGGCAGCGACTGGACCTTTATTAGGGTACACGAATAATCCTGCTGCCGCTGAAATGATGAAATAACCGTGCGCCGTTCGTTTCTCGAAAATGCTTCCCTCTAACGAGGTAATGTCGGTATGCGCATAAAAATGGTCCCAAGTGACATTTCCAAAATTAATGATGTCTGTGTCTGTCAAGGTACGATTATGCGTTTTTAAAGACATTCCTGGTTGGATATCTTCCCAATGGTATTTGAAAGGATGCTGTTTCGCTTCTTTATATTTTGCGTTGGCTTGATAAATGCCTGTGATTTCTGTCAAAGTTGTTGGCGAACCTTGAATAGCTGTACGTTGCAAGTAGTGCTTGATGCCACGCATGCCTCCCATTTCTTCGCCGCCTCCTGCGCGTCCTGGACCTCCATGTACCAAATATGGTAATGGCGAACCGTGACCTGTACTTTCCTTTGCACTTTCGCGATTTAGAACTAAAATTCGTCCATGATGCGAGGCCGCATTGACCACATATTCTTTTGCGATTTTATCATCATTTGTTGCGATGGAAGACACTAATGAGCCTTTTCCCATTTCTGCTAACTTAATCGCTTCTTCTAAATTTTTATAAGGCATAATGGTGCTTACCGGACCAAATGCTTCCCGTTCGTGAATGATGGTGTTTTGGAAGGGATGGTCGGCACGCAATAAAATAGGACTAATGAAGGCTCCTTTTTTGGCGTCAGCTCCGATGGTTTCAATTTTATCGAGATTACCGTAAACGATTTGGGCTTCTTTTGCCAAATCATTTACCGAATCCCTGACAGCCTGAACTTGCTGGTGACTTATCAAAGAGCCCATTCGTACCTCTTTAAGTCTTGGGTCACCAATTGTAACTTTATCCAACGCTTTTCCAAGAGCGATTTGAACGTCTTCCACTAAATTTTCTGGAACGATGATT
>JBBSLN010000508.1:0-2383 GCA_038255205.1 Flavobacteriales bacterium | reverse complement strand
GCAGGACGCATTATAGCTGCTTTTCCTGAATTTCTAAACGATTCACAAAAACTTCCAGACGCGCTGAAAGAATTGGGCGAATTGGCAACTAAACCAGAAGCAAACATCATTAAATTGCCTAACATCAGTGCATCGATACCTCAATTGATTGAAGCCATTACAGAACTACAATCCAAAGGATTCGATTTACCAAACTATCCTGACAATCCAAAAAATGACGATGAAAAAAGTATTAAGTCCAGATATGACAAAATAAAAGGAAGTGCTGTCAACCCTGTACTCCGAGAAGGAAATTCAGACAGACGTGCGCCAAAGGCAGTAAAAAATTATGCCAAGAAGCATCCACATTCCATGGGCAAATGGTCTTCCGATTCCAAAACACATGTGGCAACCATGGACCATGGTGACTTTTTTCATACTGAAAAATCAGTAACAGTTGCTCATGCTACAGATGTTAAGATAGAACATGTGAATAGCAAAGGTATAAGCACTATTCTTAAAGCAAGTACACCATTACTTGCTGGAGAAATTATTGACGCTTCAACCATGAAGAAGAAGGTTTTACTTCAATTTTTATCGCAGCAAATCAAGGACGCCAAAGATAAAGGCGTGTTGTTTTCTCTTCATATGAAAGCCACCATGATGAAAGTGTCCGATCCTATTATTTTTGGGCATGCTGTACAGGTGTTTTTTAAAGATTTGTTCGAAAAACATAGTAAAACATTCGAAACCATTGGTGTCGATGTCAATAATGGTTTCGGCAATCTGGTAGAAAAATTAAAAGAACTTCCAGAAGCAAAAAGGAAAGAAATTGAAACCGATATCGAAGCAGCCTTTAATAATGGACCAAAGGTTGCCATGGTCAATTCTGATAAAGGAATAACGAACCTACATGTTCCAAGTGACATCATCATCGATGCTTCTATGCCTGCAATGATTCGTACATCTGGTCAAATGTGGAATGCGGAAGGCAAACAACAAGATACAAAAGCAGTTATCCCAGATAGCAGTTATGCTGGACTTTATGAAGTAACCATTGATTTTTGTAAAAAACATGGTGCTTTTGACCCAACAACTATGGGCACTGTCCCAAATGTCGGATTGATGGCTCAAAAAGCTGAAGAATATGGTTCTCACGACAAGACATTCGAAATTGCTTCTGAAGGAGTAGTAAGAGTGATTGATTCTGAAGGCGCCATATTATTAGAACATCCGGTAGAAACTGGTGATATTTGGAGAATGTGCCAGACTAAAGATGCTCCGGTTCAGGACTGGGTTAAATTGGCAGTCTCAAGAGCATCAGCGACGAAAATACCAACAGTTTTCTGGTTGGACAAAAACAGGGCGCACGATGCCGAAATCATAAAAAAAGTAAATCAATATCTCAAAGATTACGACACAACAAGTTTAGATATTCGTATTTTATCTCCAGTTGAAGCTACCCAATTTACGTTAGCTCGAGTCAAAGACGGAAAAGACACTATTTCGGTTACGGGAAATGTTTTACGTGATTATTTGACTGACCTCTTCCCTATTTTGGAATTGGGAACGAGTGCCAAAATGTTATCCATCGTACCATTGATGAATGGAGGAGGGCTTTTTGAAACTGGCGCAGGTGGTTCTGCACCGAAGCATGTTGAGCAGTTTTTAGAAGAAAATCATTTGAGATGGGATTCTTTAGGTGAATTTTTAGCTTTGGCGGTGTCTTTAGAGCATCTCGCAAAAACCAATAACAATCCAAAAGCACAAATTTTAGCGGATACTTTAGATGACGCCACCGAAAAATTATTGGGAACAGGAAAATCTCCTTCGCGTAAAGTGAATGAGTTGGACAATAGGGGAAGTCATTTCTATTTAGCACTTTATTGGGCAGAAGCCTTGGCAAATCAAAACCTGGATGCAGAATTGAGAGCAGAGTTCAAAAATGTTCATGAGGTACTCAAAACAAATGAAGAAAGAATTGTAAAAGAACTTATTGATGTACAAGGACAACCCGTTAACATTGATGGTTATTATGAACCAAATGAGACAAAGGTGAAACATGCGATGCGACCTAGCGACACTTTTAATAGTATTGTAAAAAACATGATGGAAAATAATTAAGTTCGATTGAATAATTTGTTTAAATATTTTGATTATAAATTAAACAATCTAATAAAAGCTCCTTATATTTATGGAGCTTTTATTTTTATAGAAATTGCTAATGAATCATATTGCCAAAGTACTAATGTTTATTGTTCTTGTCCTTCCATTTATGGGAATAGCGCAAGAAAAATATACCTTAAGTGGGACTATAGCAGATCAAAACAGTAATGAAACCTTGATTGGTGTTAATATCATATTTCCGGAAATCCAATCTGGGACCACTACAAATGAATATGGG
>JBBSLN010000507.1:0-2396 GCA_038255205.1 Flavobacteriales bacterium | reverse complement strand
ACTGACGCTCACTTCGACTCAATTTTCCTGCTTCAGGTCTAATATTCAAATCGTTTTCAGTAAGTTGTTTCATGAAAAAACGTCCATCTACAATGGCATTTTTTGCTGGGTTATTCCAAACATCATAAGTTTTTGCTTGGTTTACAGAGTCATGTGAAAGATGTAATTGTTCTTGCCAACATTCGTGAAAACCACTTTTAGTATCTGAAGTGATAGTTTCAGAATAATACTCACAGCCTTTACAATGACCACCAATTGGTGTCGTTAATTTAGTATCTGTAATGTACGTTTCTAAAAAATAATTTACTAATTCCGAGAACGACTGTGATTCGTCATGAGGATTTTGAGTTAGAATATAATCAACTTCAGCATTCACAGAAATATTTGCAAGAATTGAATCGCCTAAATCTGCTTGTGTTAAACCTTCTTTTTTTATAATGCCAGTTCGATGGTCTGAAGATGTGTCAACCTTAAAAAACTGATTTAATCCATCAACAGTAGTAGTAGCATCTTTATCAACTAATTTCAAAAATGAGATTATACTCCAATTAGGATAGCAATTTTGCATAACAAATTTTTGAAAAGCAATATCATATAGGAATGTCATCCATCCACCACCTAAGGAACCATTATTATTAAAAAAGGATTGATGTTCAATACTTCTAATGGATTTAGCCTTAACCTCAATTAGGTTAATCATATTTCCTTTTTTTTCTAAAATATCAACTCTTATAAATAAGCCTTCATGTAAAAAAGCAGCTTCAAAGATGGTTACATTCTCTTGCTCTAATAACAAGGCTGTTTTTTGGGCGAGTAAATCATAATTCCAGTCGTCTCCTAAAATCGCTACACCTTTCGGGTAATACATGCGAGCCAATTCTTCAACTTGAAACCCTCCTTGTGCCAAACCTTGTAAAAACGAATCCGTTTCACTTTGATTTTCATAGGCTTCCTTCCTTGTGTAGAATAATTTGGTTCCACAGTCCAAAGCCAGCTTAAAGCGTGATTTTGTGAGGTATCTTGGTTTATTGGTAGTCATTAATCTTGGTATTTATTATAGATTTTATTAAGCTCATATTTCAAGGTATTTCTCAAAGATTCAGGCTCCAAGACTTCCGCTTCAATACTCATTTTTAATATTTCAATAGTAAATTCGTAATTCGGAATTAGGTAATAGGTGGCGTGCCAGAACCCTTCTTCCATACCTGGGATGATGTTTTGGGAATGATGCAATGGCAAACTTTCTAAATAATTTTTGTGCGTGTCGGTAATTTTTAAAACTATGTGTTGAGGCTGTTCCTGACTGTAGTTTAAGCCTATAATATTTTCAAATCGTTTGGTTTGTGCTAAATATGGTTTTTTGTTCAATTTGGAAATTTTACCCAATTTAATTTCTGAAATTCGTTCTATTCCAAAGGTTCGAATTTCAGTTTCACCCTTTGGAACTCCAATCACATACCATCTATTAATATATTCCTTAACCATTACAGGTGTAATGATCTTGGGTTTAAGAGTATCACTATGAAAATTATAATGCGTAAACTCCAAATCCCGTTCTTGCTTAATGGCCAAGAAAATGGTTTCTAAATTCTCGATTCCTTTTAAATGGCTGGAATCGTCGAAGGAAACATAGTCGAATATTTTCTGACTGCCCTTTAATCCATCGGAAAACACATCAGTAAGTGTTACCAATTCCAAAAATTTAAAAAACGATTCTACTTTCACACTTTTTTCTTTATCAATATAGTAGCCGTTTTGCTGTTTATCGTAACTCAATTCGATGCCAAAATCAGATTTTATTTTTTCAAAATCACGTTCCAAGGTTCGAGGGGAAACGGTAAAATCCCTATCGGTTAAAAACTCCAAAATATCTTCTTTCGAGGCATATGTCTCATCATTTATGAATTGAATTACAAACTGCAAGCGTCTTGATATGTGATATTTAGACATATAATGCGAAATTAAAGGGTTATATCGTCAAATCATGACGATGTGATAAATATAGAGCTATTTTTTTAGTTCGACATAGTTTGGCGACCTACTTATGTTGTTTTGTATCATAATCTTTAAAACCCATAGTTATGAGTACAAAATTGTTACAGTTAAAAGAATCATTTTTAAGTAAGCAAACACAGCTTGAGTTTTCGCGTAAAACTTTGAAAAAGGAGTTTTTTGGGATTGACAAAGCTATAGATGAATTGATACACAATACACGTTCCTGGTATGTGTTAAACGCCTATCAAAACAGGCCGTTGGTAGTTAATCTTTGGGGGTTGACAGGGGTCGGGAAAACATCTTTGGTTACCCGATTGGCAGAGTTGCTTTCTTACCAAGATAGACTTTATAAATTTGATTTGGGCAACAAATATGGTGCTAATTCATTCAGTAATAACATT
>JBBSLN010000506.1:0-2398 GCA_038255205.1 Flavobacteriales bacterium | reverse complement strand
TAGGTAGCTAGGGAGCCAAAAGCTACTCCGAATACTCAAATTACTGTATTGATCCTTTCTCTTCTCTAAAGTCTTTTGAAGCAAGTGCTCATAGACAAACTGTTTACGGATACTTCTACGTTTAATTTCTTCAATTTTGTTTGGATCTCGGAAGTATTTAGTGTCTAAGTATTTGATGTCGATTATTTCACAAAAACATTCATATTGATTTAAAAATTGTCGAATGAAATCATTAAACTTTCCTTTCATCCACTCAACATCTTTATTCCGAAAAAGTGAATCATGGAAAAGCTGTGCTCTGGTACCTTGATAGGAAAGACGAGAAAATATACCCAAAGGTTGAAGAATTTTTTTATTAAATCTATCCCAGTCCATAATCTGTTTATTTATGGACAAATAAAAGAAATGATTGAAGTAATACATCTTATGGAGAGATTCTGAATCAAGCGGAAAATCGATTTCCCAAAATGAGTAAAAATTTTGGGGTAACGGAGCATTAATAATCACATCTCCTGAGTTTTTATCAATATTATATAATTCACGTAACTTGTTGAGAGTATGATTATCAGTTGTTTGATTAATATAACCAACTCTCACATGGCGATTAATATAAATACCATCAATGCTCGTTTTATAGCCATAATCATCCCAATAATTAGCAGACACTTTATAAGTCTTCTTATCCTTAATTTTATGGGTAATCGATTCAAAGACAATCGCATCTGGAATCATTGAAGAACCATTGATATTGAAAGCGTTTGATAAGTTAATGAGCTTGGCAGATGATTTTGCTCTTTCCACGGTTCTAGAACTTAGATAGCGATCATCTAAGTGCAGAAGCAATGAGGGATCGACTATTTGTACTATATAGGTCAAACACATCGACTCCCAAACACTATGAAAATTTTTAATGCCCCAAATTTCACCATTTTCTGCTTGATGCCAATTGCCATAAAGAAATAACTTGATTGCTTCGTAATACTGCCAATAATCAGCATCTTTTATGGGTGTGTTATGGTCAATTGTTTCTAAGACATCCTTGAGTATATCTAAAACCTGCTCATAACTCTGTTCATCAAAAAGACTGTCTTGATTTCCGAGATGGTGCTGACGAAATCGCTCAGCTAATGCTGTAATTTCAGCATTTACTACCTCTCCAAGTTGCTGCTTAATCTCGCAAAAGAGATAGCAATACATCGTGACAATATCAGTAGATTCAAACTGCATTACTCGTCGGGGAAGTAGCATTTCATCGACATAAGCTGCATGATTAGGTAAATACACCGCTTGGTGTAAGTATTTATGAATCTGGCTGACATCAAACTTGTTACTTTTGCCCAATCGATAAGCAAGGGCTAAAATTTTTGGTTCCTCATAAGCCTTCAAAAAGTGAGTAATAATGTCCAGCTTCGAGTAAAATATATTTTCTGAATCGTCTTCCTCATCTTGAATTTCAGAACCCCGATGACTGTTAATTACACCATCACGATCCTGTGTGCCCAACTCACCAATATCATCTATATAACCTTTCTCAATACAGATTTCTTTAAAAGTGCCGAAAATTTTATAGAGTAGGAAAAACAAATCTCGTTTACCTACAAATGTGTCAAGCTCAGAGAGTCTATCATCAAATCCTTTAGGTAGACAAAAGCACAATTCGTCATCTTGCTTTTGAATGCCAACAAACGAGTAATTATCGGGGACTATTAACTTTAAGGAATTGAAGTTAATCATAATTGGCAAATCCTAAAAAAACTATTTTTTACCGAGTTCATATACTTTTTCCATAAATTCTTTGATCAAACCGAGAAAATCTGAATAGGCTGTTAATTTTACCGCCTTATTTGTAGTCGATAAAAACTCCTCTATCGGTCGTTTGTCTCTCGCAAATACACTATCCCAAAGATAAAACATTAATTTATCTTTTACTTGCTCAAGATCGACTTGATCGTCTTCTGGTTTTATGAACCACCAACCAATTTGTTTATCTTCAATACGCCGAATCACCTGATGATTTGATTTAATCAATTCATTAATTCCCACAATATACTGTGACCATGCTCCTTGTGGCTCACCATCAATTATTAAGTTCACATCTTGCAATTTTTCTGGAACAGATGTGTCTCTTACTGGAGCCTTAACATATTCCCAGTCCCACCGCCGCTTAAAGGCACTATCGAGGTAGTAAATTGATTCATCCGAAGTGTTAATTGTCGCGAGAATAGACAAGTTATGTGGAATATTAATTCGACGTTGCTGTAAGTAGGTCGGCGCAAAAAAACCAAACTATGTTAAGATAAGTAAACAAAGAGAATACATCTACTGAGGTAACTCAATATATGGGCGCTAGATTAAGGGTATTCCTGACTCAACAGCAAGACAAAACTCTATTAAAACT
>JBBSLN010000505.1:0-2400 GCA_038255205.1 Flavobacteriales bacterium | reverse complement strand
TCCTCCATTATATTTTCTCATATGCTGTCGATAATCTTCAGGAAATTTTTTTTCAATTTTTTTTTCAAAATTATCTAATGCAACTTCAATTTGTTCTGGTTCAGCTTGTGCCAATTGATGAATTCGGAAAGTGATTATCATAAAAATGTATATTTTAAATTCTCAAATGTCAAAATTTTATTGTCAAGTTAAAGGTTAAAACCCTGCAATTCCATTGCAGTTACTTTAGTTTCTATAAATGTTTTAGTTTTGTTGAATGTCAGACTACCGAAAGAATTCACATTCGATAAGTAATTTGAGTTGCCATATTGTATGGGCGACCAAATATCGTTACCACGTTCTTCAGGGCGACCTCCAACATCGCTGTCGCGATTTGTTGATTCAGATATGTAATTCTGAAAACGTAAATATTCTGAAAGGCGTTGTGAGCAAAGACCATGTTCATATGCACGTCGAGTATCCTCCTTCATTGAGTGTAAGCATATTGGTAAAGAAGCTGAAAGGTCGCACATCTCGGCTTTTACAACAGGAATTTCCCAAGCTGAACAAACAATATTGGGGTCGTCATTTTTGGGCTGTGGGTTATGGTGCATGGAGTACTGGCAAAATAACAGATGAGATGGTTCAAGAATATCTTGAGCATCACAAGGATAAGCCCAATTCAGAAAAAGGCAACTGGATATTAGAGTAATGCTAAGAAAGAATTTCATTCTTTTATTTAAAACTATGGACTTCCAGTCCATAGTGGTTTATTTGGTAAGGTTGGCAATGCAGAAGAGTGCTATTTGGGAATTGATAGTCGAAAATAAGGGGCTAAATATATCATAAACTTTCTGTTAAATTTTTATAGCTTTTTTTTCATAATAGTCATTTCCTGAAGCTATTCTCTAAACAATATGCGAGCGATAATATTTTCATAATCTTACGATTTTGATGTGGGCTTTCAGACGTATACTTTAAAATGTTTATGAGCTTAGCTATGGTGTTCATTATCATTACAGTTAAATTTCTAACGTATTGAATTAATCATCTCAACCCGTTCGACCTACCTTTATTTTTTATGAATTGTCATACAAGCGTAGGTTAATACTTTACTGCATTTTAAGTTACGGTGCATTATTCTACTGCGTTTATTTCAATGTTAGCTCTGGGACATATTGCAGAGAAATTGTAACTCTTAATTTTTATTGCATTTTAAAAAAGTACATCAACATGATTAACTTTTTTGACTGGTATCTCAATGAAAAAATACAAAGACTTTAAACTTTTAATGTATATATAAATAGAATGATATGAAGAAATTAATTACTTTTTATGCTTTAGCTCTTATAGGAGTTAATGTTCAAGCTCAAATGAAAGATGTCACAGTTACTTTACAACCAACTATTAGTTATAACTGGTTTGACAATAATACTGCCATAGAAGATGGCGTTATGTATGGAGGCCGTTTAGGTTTCGGATTTGGCGAGTCCATTGAGTTGAGGGCTGTCTATGAGCGATCCACCGACTTAAAGAATACCATTAACGGATTTGATGTTTTTTCTGATAACTTTGTAGATAATTTCAACTCCAGAAGCGTAGATATCAGACGTATTGGCGGAGAATTTAAGGCTAATATCCCGACGCGCGGCACTTTTTTACCCTATCTGACTCTTGGAGCAGGGGTGCAAGAATTGAATGTTGATATAGCTGCGAATGGAGATCCATCAAGAGAGTTACAGTCAGAACAGATTTATGCTAATGTTGGTTTAGGAACACAAATCAAACTTGGCAATAGGCTGTTTCTTAATTTAGAGGCAAAGAATACAATATTCAATATAAACCCATCCTCTATACTATTTCAAGAAGGCCAAGATCAAAGCGAAATTGAAGATTTCTTGAATGACAATAATAACAATCGAACGTATAACTGGTCGGTTTTGGCAGGCCTACAGTTATACTTGGGTGGTCGCAGTCCCGAAGAGTTCAGTGATTTAGATAGAGCTTACTACAATAAATTTTCGGGCGGTTTAGGTGGCTTTAAGTTAATTTTTGAACCTGCTGGTGCTTACATTGATTTTGATAAGGATTCAAATTTGAGGGATTCGTATTTTCTGGGAGGAAAAGTAGGGTTTGATTTGAATCAATATGTTGGCATTAGAGGCTACTATTATCAATCCACGCAAGATGAGAAAATTTCTTTAGATTGGGATGATTTGGCCATCTATGGTGGTGACTTTATTGCAAAACTGAATGTTTCACGTGGACTGGTGCCCTATATCAATGTTGGTGGAGGTTATATCAACGCTTACAAAGGTAGCTATATCGGGAGAGATGGAGTGACAGGCGCAGCATCTGGCTATTTTGCGAAAGGTGGATTGGGCTTAAACATACCTCTTGGAAGAAATTTAGAGGTATTCG
>JBBSLN010000504.1:0-2407 GCA_038255205.1 Flavobacteriales bacterium | reverse complement strand
TGCTGCATGATATAGGAAAAGTTCCAGACTCTGAAGCAGACATGGAAACGCCTCACGCCATCCTTGGTATGCAATGGGCAGAAAAATTTGGCGAAAAACCAGAAATCTGCAATGCCATCGGAGCGCATCACGACGAAATCGAAATGACCACTTTATTGTCTCCAATCATTCAGGTTTGCGATGCCATTTCAGGTGCCAGACCGGGTGCGAGACGACAAGTATTGGATTCTTATATTCAACGTTTAAAAGACCTGGAAGATGTCGCCTTCGGATTCAATGGCGTTAATAAAGCGTATGCGATTCAAGCAGGACGTGAATTAAGGGTGATGGTAGAAAGCGAGCGCGTTACAGATGAGCAAGCGGCCAATTTGTCGTTCGAGATTTCACAAAAAATCCAAACGGATATGACCTATCCTGGACAGGTTAAAGTAACTGTGATTAGGGAAACGAGGGCTGTGAATATTGCCAAATAATTATATAGAAATTTAAACTAGGAATCCAGTTAATGTTAGCTGGATTTTTTTGGTTTAATATTAATGATGAATGAGGTTCCTACATCAACAGTGCTTTCCACACTGATGGTTCCGCCTAGGGATTCTATTTGACTCTTCGTGATGTAGAGACCAACGCCCTCGGCATTGTCATTGCCATGAAAGGTGTTATAAAGACCGAAAATGTCATTTCCGAATTTCTCCAGATCAATACCAATTCCATTGTCTGATACTCTTACTGTAACTTCATCTTTACTCACAGTCGAATCAATTTTGATGATAGGAACTCTGTCTGGATGTGAATATTTTAAGGCATTGGAAGCTAAATTTAAAATAATGCTTTCTAGATAGGCTTCATTGCTGTGGAGCACCAAATCTTTGTTTACATCATTAATGACAATGGCTTTTTTGTTCAGAATATCCAATTCCAGTAAGGCTGCAGTCTTATTAACATAGTGATGAATGTTCAAAGGTTTAATCTCAATTTTCCTGTTCAATTGTTTGGAGACAATATCCCGCAAGTTGCCAATGGTTTTTGTAAGCGAATCGGAAACAGTTTTTAAATGATTAATTATGTCATCTTTCTCTTGACTTCCTTCGGCTTCCTTGTAAAAAGTTAAAAGACTTTCAAAATTACCAGCATGCTCTTTCAGATTGTGTGTGACGATGTGTGCAAAATTGGTAAGTTTTTTATTTTGGTTTGTGATAATGCTCAAACTTTGCTTTACGTTCTCTTCATCTAATTTACGTTGGGTAATGTCTATAGTAGTCCCTATAAGGCGAGAAGGTTTGTTATATACATCGTGAGACACAATTTTCCCACAATCAAAAACCCATTTGCAAGATCCATCAGGGCAGACAATTCGATGCTCACTGCGATATTCTTTCGTTATATTTTTGAGATGGTTATCCACAAGTTGGAAAAGTGCATCAACATCATCAGGATGAATTCGTTCTGACCAGTGAATTTCGGTAAGATCTACGTCCGGGTCATCATATCCAAAAATCTTTTTTAATTGTGCAGAATGATAAATTTTATTGGTTTCAATGCCCCATTCCCACACGCCGATTTCCGAATTTTCTAAAGCATACTTATACTTCAGTATATCCAATGTCTCATTTGCAGAGTCGTGAAGATGTATTTCATTTTCGAACATCATTGAAAAAAAGTTTAATACAAAATTGATTGAAAGTACAAAAATAGCAGAATAATCGATAAAACGTACAAAAATTCGCTAAAATGCAATTATTATTAAGTGGAAGTTTAAAACCATGCAATTTTATTAGAGTTACTTTAGAGGCTATATACGTTTTAGTTACAAAAGTCATTAGGCCATTAAGTTATAGATTATGGAGTTGTTTTGGCGTTCTGACTTATTACCCTGATAATTCAATAACTATTCCATCTCATTGCTGGCTTTTTATTTTCTTGGATGAAACTTATTGAGTACGTCTTTTAAATGGCTTCTATCCACATGCATATAAATTTCGGTGGTTGTGATGCTTTCATGTCCAAGCATGAGTTGAATGGCACGCAAATCGGCTCCATTCTCTAAAAGATGTGTCGCGAAGGAATGTCTAAAGGTATGAGGAGAAATAGTTTTGTTCAAATTGATTTTTTCAGCGAGGCGTTTGATAATGGTAAATATCATGGCGCGAGTCAGTTGTTTGCCGCGTTGATTAAGAAAAAGCGTATCCTTATAGGCTTGTTGTATGTTTATCATTCTTCTAACATCCATTATATAGGTGTTAATGATTTTTTGTGTTGGATAGCCTATAGGTACAAAACGCTGTTTGTCGCCTTTGCCCGTTACTTTTATAAATCCTTCATCAAAAAACAAATCCGAAATTTTTAAGTGGGTAAGCTCACTCACACGAAGTCCACAACTATATAAGGTTTCCAAAATCGTTCGGTC
>JBBSLN010000503.1:0-2408 GCA_038255205.1 Flavobacteriales bacterium | reverse complement strand
TGTCATAAATAATATGTTTGACGTTACAGATGATACGGCAATTTCACTTATAAAATCGAGTTTACTGGTTTCTGGAAAACGTCAAGATGATAATTTTATAGATGAGCTTCAACATACATTTGAGTCGTTGTTCAATATTAAAGATATCAAAGTTGGATTCGTTGTATATGATGAAGAGAATCAAGTCTTCGAACGTGTACTTGGTAAAGGAATTGAGAGTTATTTATTGTTCAATGAAGATGTGGAATCGTGCAAAACTGCATTATGTGAAGGTTCCTATAAAGCACTTGTTAATGACAATACTTATTTTGCCATTTCGGACGTTGAGAAGTATTATAAAATCTCTAATGGTAAGGCGCAATACAAGATTTTACACGATCAAGGAATTAAAAGTGCCATTCTTGCGCCAATTGCAGATAATGGCAAATTGCTAGGAATTCTGGAATTGGTATCAGAAAAGCCAAAAGAGCTCAACAGCGTCAACGCCAATAAACTGATTGACGTGATGCCTTATATTGTTTCGTCTGTGCTGCGGTCAAAAAATGAGGAGGAAAATTTGATTGAAGCAATCATTCAACAAGAGTGTACTTCAATTCATCCCAGTGTTGTCTGGAAATTCAAAAATGCCGCTAAAAAATTTCTGAAGGACAAACAACAGTTTGGAAATAAGGTGGCCTTTAGTAAAATCGTTTTTAAAGATGTGTATCCATTATTTGGCCAAATCGATGTCAAAGGTTCCTCTGACGCACGTAATTTGGCAACTCAAAAAGATTTGTCATTACAATTAAATCTGATAAAAAAAATCATAACTAAAGTTTTAGACGAAGAACACTTGCCGATTTATGAGCAGTTACAGCATCAACTGGAAGCATATCGTTCTGAAATTGAAAGTAATTTTAAAGTGGATAGCGAGCACGAAGTGACCAACTTCCTTAAGAAAGACATCGAGCCGCTTTTCAGATTTTTAATGAAGAAAAAATCAAGTTCAGAGGAGGCGATAGAAGATTACTTTTCAAAAGTGGACAGTAATTTGGATGTCATTTATTATTATCGAAAAAATTATGATGATACGATTGCGTTGATCAACAAGAACATGTCTGCAATAATTGATTCAAAACAGATAGAGGCGCAAAAAATGTATCCACATTATTTTGAACGTTACAAAACGGATGGGGTTGAGCACAATATGTATATTGGTGAATCAATCACAAAGGAAGAAAGTTTCAACGCAATTTATCTTTATAATTTAAGACTGTGGCAACTTCAGGTCATGTGCGACATGGAGAATGAATTCTATGTCAACAAGAATGATTATCCGATTTCATTGGATGTTGCTTCCATGATTCTAGTCTTTAGCCAGCCATTATCGATTCGATTCAGAATGGATGAAAAACAGTTTGATGTGGATGGTACTTATAACGCACGTTATGAAGTTGTTAAAAAGCGGATTGATAAGGCATTCATAAAAGGCACGGAAAAACGTATTACGACCAAAGGAAAAATCACCATTGTATATTCGCAAAAAGTAGATGAGGAAGAATATATGAAATATATCAAATTTCTCCAATCGAAAAAAGTGCTAGATGAACCAGTAGAGATTGTTGAGCTTCAAGACCTGCAAGGCGTTACGGGTTTAAAAGCCTTTAGAGTGCCAATTCTCTACCATTCAAAAGATAATGAAACTGCGTTTTATACCTACGAGGATTTGATTAGCGAGTTAAAGGCATGACAAAGTAAGCGACAGAGTTTTTATTGAACTTTACATCTTCTTTCAGAATCATTCCAGTTGGTGCGTCAGGTTTCATGATATCTTCAATGTCGGCACCTGGATTGGTTTTCAATGCCACAGCAAACGCAATAACAGAAGCAATAATACCTATCATAAAAACTGTGTAAGTGGCTCTCAAAATTCGATATTTTCTATCTAGAACTTTTCCGAGAAAATAAAGGTCTTTGGTCATGGAAGAATATATATAATCTTTGTCTTTAACCAGTTCGTCGATTGCCCATTCGAATTCCTTCAATTCCATCTTATGGAAGTTTCCAAAAAAGGTAAGATTAACATCCTTATTTGCAACATCCTCTTTGGTAAATGTACCGCTTGTCACATTAGGACGTGTCGCGATTATGGACATAATCATGCACACAATTCCTACCAAAGTAAACAATACCGTCGGATACGTAAGATATGGATTGGTATCTAATTTAGAAATCAGATTCGCTAATACTAAAGAAATGATAATGGCATTAACAGATAACAAAATATTCGCTTTCGTATCGGCAATATCACTCAATTTGATATGATTTCTCAAAGCCGTTCTATAGAAGGATTGTATTGCTCTCTCTGGGCTAGAGTCTTTGGCGTCTGCTTTGAGCTTTGCCTTCATTGTTTCTTGCCTGATTTTCTT
>JBBSLN010000502.1:0-2413 GCA_038255205.1 Flavobacteriales bacterium | reverse complement strand
CGTGATCAACTTTTTTATTTCACTTTCAGTTGCCAAATGCTCTGCGTTAATGTTACGTATGGCTGACAGTTGATTGTCTATCTCAACAACATCTGTTGGCTTTTTGACATGAAAAAGCTCGATGTCTCCGTCAATCATTTTTGCGAGACTTACAGTACTTTTTAGAGTCAGCCCTGAAGTATCTTTCAAATCTGTAAGCACTACTATTTTATATTTTTTGTTTTTCATGTGTTTTTATTTATTGTTTTTTACTGGTCACATGCTGTTTGCAATGAATCATTTTCCTGGGACGATTACTTTTTAACATGCTCAGTTCACAATTTCTTAACTTAGACTTATTTTTGACTGGGGTCTTAATTTAAAGAACTCGATAAAGCTGTCTGGATTTTCCACAATTCCTCTTTTTGAAATAAGTTTTATGTCAATGTTTCTTTCCTTTGCTTTGAATGCAAAATCGTCTAATATTTCAATGATGTCATAATCTAAATACCGTGTTTTGGTCACATCAAATTCTAAATAGGTATCTCTCGGTAAACTGTCCAATTCCTTTAAAATGGCTCCTTTGTTAAAAAACGTTACTTCTTCAGCAAGGGTTATTTTTATTTTATGCTTACCGTTACTTTGGTCTTCAATATGAAGGAAATGGGAGTTTTGATAACTTTTGATAAGAATGACCACAATCCCAACCATCAAACCTAGGCCTATTCCGTAAAGCAAATCGATAAAAACGATTCCTAAAACAGTTACTGTAAATGGCACCCATTGTTTCCAACCCAATAGATACATATTTTTGAACATGGCTGGTTTTGCTAGTTTGTAACCAACAATTAATAAAATTGCTGCTAAAACTGATAGCGGTATCATATTAAGCAATCTCGGAATCAAGATTACTGAAATCAACAAAAGGAATCCATGAATGATGGCTGATAGTTTTGACCGTCCTCCAGATTGGATATTTGCTGAACTTCTAACAATAACTTGCGTGATTGGCAATCCACCGACAAGACCAGAAAGTATGTTTCCTGAACCTTGAGCCAACAATTCTCTATTGGTCGGCGTAACATTTTTGTGAGGGTCCAATTTGTCCGTTGCCTCAACACATAATAGCGTTTCTAAACTCGCCACTAATGCAATTGTAAATGCGACGACCCAAATTTCAGGGTTTGTAATAGCACCAAAATTTGGAAAACTGAACTGTCCTATAAATGATTCAACATCGTCAGGAATCGGTACGGATACCAAATGGGATTCTGCTATGGACAATGTATCATTCGACTTTGTCACGACAAAAAATACGATACCCGCGACAACGGCAACCAAAGGGCCTTGAATTATTTGGAAGATTTTTCCCTTTTTTGAAAGTACTTTATCCCAAAACAATAAAATTGCCAGTCCAATGATTCCAATAACTGCTGAACCTGTCTGAATAAAATCGAGCATCACAACCAATTCCGAAAAGGTGTTTTCGCCATCTACTTGAAGAAATGACCAATCTGCGCTTGGGTCGGCATCATATCCAAAAAAATGGGGTATTTGTTTGAGAATTATAATAATACCGATACCCGTCAACATGCCTTTGATGACTGATGATGGAAAATAGTATCCAATAATTCCGGCTTTTAGAATTCCAAACAATATTTGTATTACACCGCCCAAAACAACAGCCACTAAAAAGTTTTCATAACCTCCAAGCGTGCCAATGGCGGTTAATACGATGGCAGCAAGACCAGCTGCTGGACCGCTGACTCCAATTTTTGAACCACTCAAGGAACCGACTACAATTCCTCCAATAATTCCAGCAATGAGCCCAGAAAACAACGGCGCTCCACTTGCTAATGCAATACCCAGACATAATGGTAATGCAACAAAAAATACAACTACACTCGCTGGTAAGTCACTTTTAATATATTTGAACATTTTATAAAATAGATTAGACCCCTTCTTAAATTTAGAAAGTGGTATTTACACTTGATTTTTGAGTCGTAAGACCCTCAATTTGATTTATAAAATGTGTTGTTCCGGGGGGGGAGAAATCAGGTTGAGATGTGGTTTTGGATACGTTTTGAAATTATATCCTATAGCATTCAATTTTACTTTTGAAGTAAATAAAAGCTCTGAAGTATTGAAATCAGAAGTAATGATTTCGAAATTTTTCATCGTTTGATGGCCTCTTTCTTCTTCTTCGGAAACCGAATAAAAAAAAGATATATCTATCGTATCATCAATAGAATGAATTATCGTTGGAGCTGAAATAAACCCCAAAAATAAGATCAAAAATAAGGAAGATACGATCGTTTTGTACATTATTTTTTTTTGTAAGATGCAAATATAAGTGTTGAACATTGATATTTTGTTAAATAATGTTTAAAAAATGTTCAACAGCTTTATGTCCTCCTGAGGAGTCCAACCAGTG
>JBBSLN010000501.1:0-2413 GCA_038255205.1 Flavobacteriales bacterium | reverse complement strand
TCCATCTTTTTCACAATGACCGCGCATGATGACCGTATCATTATCATTGATGAATTTACGTTCGCTGCCATCTTTCATTTTGATTGGTTTTTCACCACGCCAAGTCAATTCTAACATAGAACCATAAGAATCTTCAGTTGGACCCGAAATCGTACCGCTCCCCATCATATCGCCAGAATTCACGGGACATCCATTAACCGTGTGATGCGCCAATTGCTGAGACATGTTCCAATACATATGCTTGAAATTGGACTTGCTTACAATGGTTTCTTTAGCATTTTTAGGGCGAATCGCTACCTCAAGATTAATATCGTAGCTCTTTTTCCCTTTCGATTTTAAATAAGGGAGGAGTGGTTTAATCGGTTTTGGGCTTTCTATTTTAAAAGGTTCCAAAGCATCTAAGGTAACTATCCAAGGCGACATGGACGAAGCAAAGTTCTTTGCCAAAAATGGACCCAAGGGTACATATTCCCATTTTTGAATGTCACGAGCCGACCAGTCATTAAATAATACCATTCCAAAGATATATTCTTCAGCTTCATTCACCGGAATAGGTTCTCCCAAATCATTCGCATCCGTAGTAATAAAAGCCATTTCAAGTTCAAAATCTATCAACTTTGAAGGCCCAAAAACAGGTTCTTCAGCACCATCAGGAAAGGTTTGACCTTGCGGTCGATGTACAGGAATTCCTGAAGGAATGATGGAAGAACTCCGTCCATGGTAACCAACTGGTATATGAAGCCAGTTTGGCATCAAAGCGTTTTCCTTTCCTCTAAACATGGTGCCAACATTTGTTGCATGCTCTAAACTTGAGTAGAAATCGGTGTAATCACCTATTTGCACTGGTAATTGCATCTCAATTTCATCCAATCGGAAACAAACCGTTTCTTTCTGTTTGGTGTTGTTCTTTAAGGTCGTGTTATTACTGTCAAATATTTCAGCAATTCTATTTCGAACTGCTCGCCAGGTTTTTCGGCCATCAGCAATGAAATCATTCAATGTATCTTGAAGAAAAATATCATCAGTCAAAGGAATTCCTTCAAAATAGCCTAACTGATGAAGTGCACCAAGGTCAATAGCTGTATCGCCAATTCGTGTTCCGATGGTAATGATATCGTCACGGGTCAAAAACACACCAAAAGGAATGTTCTGTATTGGGAAATCCGAGTTCTTGCCAACGTGTAGCCATGATGTTCGGTCAGGATTATTTGCAGATAAAGGCATAATTCTAGTTTTTTGTGGTTGAGTAATTGTATTCAAACCTACATAATATTTTTAATTAAAACCTAAAAAAATACTTAAAATTGTGGTCTTTCTTTTATGAGAAATTTTCCGGTTAAATAGAATGAAAATTTTGAATTTTGATACAATTGACTAATGGTTTTATTATTTTTGTGGAAAATTATAATAAACAAGAGATTCCCTCATTTGAGGGAATGAAAATAAACTTATTTATGCAACGCGACCAACAGATATTTGAACTTATTGAAGCCGAAAAACAACGTCAATTAAATGGATTGGAGCTGATAGCTTCAGAGAATTTTGTGAGCAATCAGGTAATGGAGGCTGCGGGTTCAGTTTTGACCAATAAGTATGCTGAAGGCTATCCAGGTAAACGCTATTATGGAGGATGTGAAATTGTAGATGAAGTGGAGCAAATTGCCATAGATAGGGCAAAAACATTATTTGGAGCGAGCTATGCCAACGTACAACCGCATTCGGGCAGCCAGGCAAATACGGCAGTATTCTCGATGTGTTTGAAGCCAGGGGATAAAATCCTTGGTTTCGATTTGTCACATGGAGGACATTTGACGCATGGTTCCCCTGTAAATTTCTCTGGTAAATTATACGATCCGTATTTCTATGGTGTTGATAGGGAGACAGGTTTAATTGATTATGAGCAACTCGAAAGAACTGCCAAAAAGGAACAACCTAAAATGATTATTGCAGGCGCCTCTGCTTATTCTCGTGATATCGATTTTAAAAAGTTCAGGGAAGTCGCGGATAGTGTTGGAGCTGTTTTATTGGCGGATATTTCACATCCAGCAGGTATGATTGCCAAGGGAATTTTAAATGATCCGATGCCGCATTGCCATATTGTAACTACGACAACCCATAAAACTTTAAGAGGTCCAAGAGGAGGAATGATATTGTTAGGGGAGGATTTTGAAAACCCATTTGGTTTGAAAACACCAAAAGGCGATTTACGGATGATGTCTTCACTTATGGATTCTGGAGTATTTCCTGGTAACCAAGGAGGTCCATTGGAACATATTATAGCGGCAAAAGCGATTGCTTTTGGAGAAGCATTGACTGACGAATTCCTGCATTATATGTTGCAAGTGAAAAACAATGCGGCAGCCATGGCGAAAGCATTTGTGGATAAAGATTATAATCTTATTTCAAATGGAAC
>JBBSLN010000500.1:0-2419 GCA_038255205.1 Flavobacteriales bacterium | reverse complement strand
TTTCTTCGGTGAATCAATGTTACTTCTGAAGCGACATCAGCAAGAAAAATGCTCCAATCCAAGGCGGAATCTCCACCTCCAGATATGACAACACGTTTGTTTCTATAAACTTCAGGGTCTTTGATAAAATATTCAACACCCTTATCTTCGAAAGAAGCGATGTTATCAATCAATGGTTTACGAGGTTCAAAACTACCTAAACCACCCGCAATAGCAACCACAGGCGCTTGGTGTTTTGTGCCTTTGTTGGTCGTAACGATAAAGCTTCCATCCTCTTGTTTTTCTATGGTTTCTGCGCGCTCACCGAGAGTGAATCCGGGTTCAAATTGTTTGCATTGCTCCAATAGATTCAATGTTAAATCGCCCGCTAAAATTTCTGGAAACCCTGGGATGTCGTAAATGGGTTTTTTGGGATATATTTCAGAACACTGACCTCCTGCTTGAGGCAAGGCATCGATAAGATGGCATTTGAGTTTTAATAATCCGGCTTCAAACACAGCAAATAATCCTGTTGGACCTGCGCCTATGATAAGTATATCGGTTTTAATCATTTCATTCTTGCGAAAGCAGGAATCTATTGATTACTACTTTCATTTTTTTTTATTAAAAACCTACAAGGTTTTAAAAATTTTGCAGGTTGAACTGTTTTTCTATTTCGTGATTGTCTTACCATTCATAAGATTAGCTAGCTCAACTTTCATATTCTATGATCTTTGTCATTTGCGTGAAGGATGGAGGCATTGTCGGAGCTCTTTTTGTTTTTCACAAAAAAGCGACTGCCGAGAGCCTGACCCTTGTGGTCACGCCCAATTAAGCAACCACATTAATTACATGTTCAATCTGTGGTGCATATTTTTTTATAGTCATTTCGACGCCCGACTTTAAAGTCATTTGGTTCACGCTGCAGCCTACACAAGCACCTTGCAACTGAACTTTAACCAAATTGTCATTCTCGATGGATAACAACGAAATGTCTCCGCCATCACTTTGCAAAAATGGACGGATTTCATCTAAAGCCTTTTCAATATTCAATCGTAACTCTTCTGTGGTCATGAGGCTATTTTTTAACTGCTGAACATCCAGCCATTGTCGTTATTTTTATTGCTTCAGTTGGCGGTAAATCATCATTTCGTCTTACCACTTCGGTGACAACGTTTTGTGTTATTTTTTCAAATGCCTGCTCTAAAACAGTTGCAGTTTGCAATGCCGCCGGTCTTCCTAGATCTCCCGCTTCGCGAATGCTTTGAACCAATGGCAGCTCTCCTAAAAACGGCACATTTAAATCTTCAGCAAGATTCCTGGCGCCTTCTTTTCCAAAAATATAATACTTATTGTCGGGCAATTCTTCAGGGGTAAAATAAGCCATATTCTCGATAATGCCCAATACAGGAACGTTTATACTTTCTTGTTGAAACATTGCAACACCCTTTTTGGCATCAGCTAAAGCTACATTTTGTGGTGTACTGACAATGACAGCTCCAGTAATAGGCAGTGATTGCATAATGCTTAAGTGGATATCGCCCGTACCTGGAGGTAAATCAATAAGCATAAAATCGAGTTCACCCCAATGCGCATCAAAAATCATTTGATTCAAGGCTTTTGCAGCCATCGGACCACGCCAGACAACCGCTTGGTTGGGCTGGGTAAAAAATCCTATCGACAGAATTTTGACGCCATAGTTTTCGACAGGTTTCATTTTTGATTTACCGTCAACTGTTGTTGCCAAAGGCCGTTCATTCTCCACATCAAACATAATCGGTATAGAGGGACCATAAATATCAGCATCTAAAATTCCGACTTTGAAGCCCATCTTTGATAGGGTAACCGCTAGATTGGCCGTGACGGTAGATTTTCCGACACCTCCTTTACCCGAAGCTACCGCAACAATATTTTGAATTCCTGGAATTGGCTTCCCTTTGATGACGTTAACCGCAGGCTTGGCAGGAGCATCAACCTTTACATTTACTGTGATTTTTGCTTTTTCATACACCAAATCATGAATGGTTTTCATGATTTCGACTTCGGTCTTTTTTTTGGCTTGAAGACTTGGGTTTGTAATCGTAATATCTACAATCACTTCGTCAGCAAAAGTTACTATATTTTTTACGGCACCACTCTCAACCATATTTTGTCCGTCGCCCGGTGCTGAAATGGTTTCGAGGGCTTTGTAGATGTCTTGTTTGTTTAATTTCATTTGTTTATGGATTCAGGAATCATGAATCAAGAGCCAAGACAAAGTCAAACTATCATTCGTCTTGATTCTTGGTTCTTTCAATCTTGTTTCATATTTATTAAGAATCATTCTAAAGTGCAAATATACTTAATATAGCTTGAAGTTGGAAGTCAGAAGCTTGAAGTTTTCCTATTGCATGATTGATGTATTCTATCACTTCTGATTTGCAATTATTTGGAAAATTAG
>JBBSLN010000499.1:0-2426 GCA_038255205.1 Flavobacteriales bacterium | reverse complement strand
TGGGAAGAAACCTTCATCAGTGGTTTTGGAGCAAAAGCCAAAGAACTGACCACAAAAGCCACAAAAATAAAAACCATAAAATCGGACTATTGGAATAAAAACAGCAATGCAGATAGCGGCTTAAGAGAAACTCTTGGAATTAACTAAAGCGATTGTTATTTCTGTTCTATCTTTGCCAATCATTTTAATCAAAATCCATGTTCTTACAAAACTATCAGACCGCATTCATAACCACAGGCTTTTTACTGCTTTTTCTTATGTTGATTCGATGGATAACTATTACGTCCATCACTAAAATCTCACGTAATCACGGTATCAATCTAGCTAGAATTCATTTGATGAATCGCTATGTCTCTGTTGCACTGTTCATAGTTGCGCTTTTGATTGTGCCTTTTATTTTCGGTATGGAAGCACACGATTTGATTGTATTGTTTTCCTCAATATTCGCGGTTATTGGTATTGGTTTATTTGCAATTTGGTCGATTTTGAGCAATATCACCTCTGGAATTATCATGTTCTTTTCGTTTCCTTATAAAGTGGGTGATAAAATTCAAATTCATGATAAGGATTTTCCTATTGAAGGCATTATTGAAGATATTCGTGCCTTTCAATTGCATTTAAGATTGGATAATGGGGATTTGGTAACCTATCCAAATAATTTAATGTTGCAAAAGGCCGTTACCCTTATTCAAAAGGATGCGATTAACGAAATGTTTGAAGATGGGACGGATATGATTTGATGTTGAAATTGAAGTTAAAATTGAAGTAGAAATTGAAGTTGGAGTTGAAGTTGAAGTTGAAGTTGAAAGTTTAGAAGAAAATAAATAAGCATAGATTTTTGAACATAGTCTAAAATTGAATATACTTTTAATAGCTATCCAAAGTCCCGTTAGGGACAAAATATTGGTAGCCAAAATTAATTAAAATTGCAATTGTGCCTTTAGGTACAACATGAGAGTTTTAATCCGAAGTACATCTTCACGTTAAATAAACATTAAAACCAGCCCTTGCGCTGGTTTCTTTTTTATATTTGAAGCTAAAGTTAATTGAATCTTACCATGTCAAAACGTTACTCGTTACTCATACTTACCTTATTTTATTGCTTTTCAATCCAAGCGCAACAACCTAAAAAACCCACCGCATCCGAAATATACGAAGCCATAGACAAGTTGAATTTTCTCGGTTCCGTTTTATATGTGGCTGCGCATCCTGATGATGAAAACACACGATTGATTTCCTATATGGCCAACGATGTCAAAGCTCGGACAGCCTATCTCTCCTTAACTCGTGGTGACGGTGGACAAAACTTGATTGGTTCAGAGTTAGGGGAATTATTGGGAGTGATTAGAACACAAGAATTATTGGCCGCTCGTCGCATTGATGGTGGCGAACAACTTTTTACACGTGCCAATGATTTTGGCTTTTCAAAACATCCCGATGAAACCTTGGCGATTTGGAACAAAAAAGAGGTGTTAGGAGATGTGGTTTGGGCGATTCGAACCTTTCAACCAGATGTCATCATCAATCGTTTTGACCATCGAAGCCCAGGCGGCACACACGGACACCATACCAGTTCAGCAATGTTGAGTATGGAAGCGTTTGATTTGGCAGCAACAAAATCAGCCTATCCAGACCAACTGAAATATACTTCGACGTGGCAACCAAAACGCCAATTCTTCAATACGTCTTGGTGGTTTTATGGCAGTCAGGAAAAATTTGATGAAGCTGATAAAACGAATCTTTTGAGTCTTGAAGTGGGGAGTTATTTTCCATCTCTTGGTTTGTCCAATAGCGAAATTGCAGCATTAAGTAGAAGTTCACATAAATCACAAGGTTTTGGAAACACTGGAAGCCGTGGCAGCGAAACCGAATATATCGAATTGATTAATGGTGATTTACCAAAAGACAAATCAAATGTTTTTGATGGGATTGATACCTCATGGAATCGTGTTAAAGGCGGAAAAGCTATTGGAGAACTTTTAAAAAGCGTTCAAGATTACTACGATTTTAAAAACCCGTCGGCATCGATTCCAAAGTTGATGCAAGCCTACAAACTGATTCAAAATCTGGAAGACCAACATTGGAAAACCATCAAACTCGAAGACATTAAAGAGGTGATTTCCGCCTGTGCAGGATTGTATTTAGAAGCAGCAGCGGATTCGCATTCGGCGACTCCAAATAGCAAAGTGCAGTTAAAACTTGAAGCTATCAATAGAAGTCCACAAAGTATTTCACTTAATTCTGTCAATTTAAGTGATGGCACTACCATTCAGAAAAACATTGACCTCAAACAAAATGATTCGCAACGTTTTGATTCGGATTATACAATTTCCGCGAAGGAAGGATACTCCTCCCCTTATTGGTTAAATGAAAAAGGAACACTTGGCATGTATAAAGTCACTGATCAAGAATTAGTTGGACTTCCT
>JBBSLN010000498.1:0-2439 GCA_038255205.1 Flavobacteriales bacterium | reverse complement strand
GTAAAGAGCGTTGCATTTTGCTTTACGAACCGCCGTATACGAGACCCGTACGTACGGTGGTGTGAGAGGCGCACCGTGGGCTTATTGCTCACGGCCGTCTACTCGATTGTGGGGAGTCTCATAATTTCTTAAAAGTCCACTCCATTAACTTAGTTAATTCTTTTATCTCCTTTGGTGATTTTCCTTTCGAATAAGTGACTGCAATTTTTCCTTGAACAAAATCTAATGATTCTTTTCCATACTGAGTTTCAATCGAGTACTGTTCCATTGGTTCAAGATCTTTGTTTATTGACGGGTTAATATATTCTTGAATTCCTAATAGTCCTATGTTAGTCTGTAAAGAAAGAAGCTGTTGAAAATCTGATCTGGTGATCTTACTGTTCTCAATGTCCTCTTTCTGAATAATATAAATATCTTTATCTTCTCCTGTGTCTAAATCATATGTTATAATCAGTTCCAGACCATATTCGCTTGCTACTTGTTTCCAATTTTCTTCTGAGAGCGAGTTGACAAAGTGACTTTCAAAATCAATCCCCATTTTAAGTAAATCTTGATCTTTGCCTTTTGATTCGATTGTCGCCTCGTTGTTTTGACTGAGTTTGTTAAACACCACATGTCTAATCTCTGGTAGTGGGATTTTTATGTTTTTTTTCGGTGTTGGATAAACTAAGGTTAACTGCAACTTTTCTATCAATAACAATTCTTCATTTGGAATAAATTTTAACCATAAAAGAAGGATAGCGGATAGTCCAGTTATGAAAAATACCCCACCAAGTACAATAATATTTAGAGTAAAACTATAACTAACTGGTTGGAACAAAATGATCAAAATCAAACCAAAAGTAATAGCAATGAAAAGCGACACTATTAACTTGTACGCGTCAAAAGTTCGTCTAAGGTTCTGAATGACATCTCTATAATATGGGTTTTTATATTCCATGATCAGCAGATTATTTTAACTAACATTTTTCTATAAGTATTGTAAATTAGTAATTAAAAATCATTCCGTTTGTTTATTCAATTTTTCCTTGTTTACACTTTGCTGACATAGGTAATTTCATATTTAAAAAGCCAATTCCCCACCACGATTTGATTGTAGCCAAAATTTTGATTCAAATTAATTTAGATTCCTAGCCAATCATTATTCTATCATCGATATAAAACCTAAATTATTCTGGTTTGCATGAAGGGAGTTTTTCCAGTTTTGAGATAATAAAATCCTTCTCAATGGCCGAATCCGATATTCTTTGGAAGAGCTTAAGTTTCATGTTTCGCGTTCTCAATAATTCCCACAGCAATTTGTATTTTGGATTCCCATACTTCTCATAAACATGGTCATGTGCTGAGATAATGACCGAGTATTCGCCATACAGAGCACATAAAACGACTCTACCAATTTTAAGATTTCGGTCTTTTTACTTAGATAGGGAAAATGGATTAGTTTTTCGGTTTTGATAGCCATGATAAGCTGCAGCTAGAAAAACTATTCCGGCAGCGGTCAATGCAGCGGCTTTGATATCAGGATAGGCTTCCCAGTGGCGTACCGCAATAGCTACTAGCGCCCAAATACCTACCAATGAAAACTCCCGAAGATTTCGAGTCCAGATCATAAAAAGATTAATCGCTGCTGCAACTCCTATCATAATGATCACCCAGGTTAATTCAGAAAAAGGCCCTGTCCAGCCGATTTTGGCTAGATAAGCGGAGACATTTGCGACTGTGGCCACTGCAATCCAACCACTATAAATGGCAATCGGCCACCAAACTCCGAATATGATTTTTGCCGGAGCATTCCAGCGCTCCATATTCAGATTAAGTATCAAAATAATCAGTGCGGTCATGATCATAAACATGACAATGACGCTAGAGCCGGTATGCCCCATTAGCCAAAACCATAGCCATGCGCCGTTGAGTATGTTGGTCATAATCAAGTAGGGGCCAATCTGGGACAGAAAACTGGAATCTTTATCAGGATCGAATGCTCTCCTGATAAAAAAAACTGCCTGTGCTGTCAGGGCTAAATAAATAATCCCCCAAATCGAAAAAGCGTAACCAGCTGGTGTAAAAAGGTTCTGATATTCGCTGCTCAGGGAGCTTACCGTATTTCCATTGACACCATTGATATTGGTCCAGTAATTCCAAAAGATCACTGCTGCCAAAATGACGGCATTGAGGATAGCATATATTTTATGTGAACTTTTCATTTTAATCAGTTAGTGGTTTTAGACCTTTTAGTAAGGTCGGAATTAATTCAGTTACCGTGGGATGCGTCTGTACTGAATTCATCAAAGTTTTGTAACTCATTTCTCCATAGATCGCCGTGATGAATGTGCCAATTATCTCATCGCCTCCAGTTCCAAATACGGATGCACCAATAATCTTCTCTGAATCAGCATCCACCAGCACTTCCATTTTTCCTTTGGTTTCGCCCTTTTCTTT
>JBBSLN010000497.1:0-2442 GCA_038255205.1 Flavobacteriales bacterium | reverse complement strand
TTCAATGGAAAAATATGACCCGGACGACCTAAATCGTGGGGTTTGGTATCAGTATTTACTAGCGCTTTAATTGTTTTTGCTCTGTCATGCACAGAAATTCCTGTAGTACAGCCATGACCTATCAAATCAATTGAAACAGTGAACTGCGTATGGTGCAAAACCGTATTGTTCTGAACCATCATAGCCAGCTCTAATTCTTCACATCTGTCTTCTGTTAACGGAGCACAAATAAGACCTCTACCATGTTTTGCCATGAAATTGATCATCTCTGGTGTTACGCTTTCTGCAGCAGCAATAAAATCGCCTTCGTTCTCTCTATTTTCATCATCAACCACAATAATTACCTTGCCTTTTTTAACGTCTTCAATAGCTTCTTCGATGGTATGTAATTGAATTTTTGGTTGCAAAATTGTTGTATTCATTTGGATTGAAATTATATGCAAAGATAAGGCTTAATTTATACTTTCTATAGCACTCTGGTTCAAGTCTTCCTTGATTTTATTTCGTAATAGAAAGTGGGATACGCCATAGAAAGGCATTCCTATAAGCATGAGAAACGGATTCAATGGCTTAACTTTTAATTCAAGTTGTTTGTAAAAGCGTATCGAAAGCACAAAGGTTATGATGAAATAAATTACAAAAATGAACAATGAAATCAAGCTCAGGTCAATCGATGCTGAAGCGAACTCTGGAAATTTGTTGTTCTTAAAAATAAAGTGAAGGCCCAGTAAGATTATACCCATTATATAAAAAATGAAAGCGAATTGAGAATAGTCTAAACAGTCTTTACCTTTAGTAGTAGAAGTAATGAGATTATTATCAATGACCAATCCCTTTGAGGCCATTTGATCAAAAGTCAAACCTCGTTTCATAAGGATGGAATATGCTTTTGATTTACTATTCTTGTGAAAATTGAAGGCCTGATAATTTTTTAGGATGTCAATTAATTTTTCATCGCTGTAACCTTCAAAATAGTTATACGAAATATCCTTACCGTCTTCATCCAGAAGCACTTTTGGTTTTAGCTTAAGGAATTTCTTTAATGGGTCTAGATAATTTCCAAATTCAAAGAGGCCTCTATCTTTTGTGGCGCGTCTCGTCAAAGAAATACCTAAAGGAAGCATTATCAAGGTGGATAGCCAAGTGGCGAAAATCGGATTTAATGTTCCGTCTTGAGAACTGTTTTTTGCAAATATACCTATGAAATGGTAGGTTAAAAAAAGGAGTATGGCTATGATCATAGGTAAACCAATACCTCCCTTTCTGATGAGTGCGCCTAGAGGAGCGCCTACGAAAAATAAAATAATGCAAGCAAAGCCCAAGGCGTATTTTTCATGAAGTGCAATGATATGCCTGTTCAGCAATTTGGTTTTAATTTGGAAACTCTGCTTTTTGGTATCTATGATTTGATTGGTGCTGTTCACCGTATTTAAGGCCAAATTGAGTAACTGGATTTTTGTCTTTGTTTCAAAGAGATCTATAACATTGCCATTAAAAATGGTATCTTTTTTTGGTCGGATATTGGTGTTTAGATTGTTAATGTTAGATCGCGTATAAAGCACCTCAGAAAAGCTTTTTGATTCTTTACTTTTATCTTTATAAAGGCTATCGATGGTATAAATCAATCCGCTCACGTTAAGCATGTTGTATCGGTCACTAAAGCTTTTATCTTCCAAATCGACTTTATTAAGTTCTTCCAAATCGACATTTAATGTGTAGACTTCAAAATAACTTTTAGCATGCGGTTTTTTAAGATTCTCCTTTGGGTCTTTACTGAAAATTTCTTCGTAATAATGGCCATCCTCTAAAACCAATTGTAGGAGGTTAGAACTTTCGCTACTTTTTAGCTCTCCTTTTTCTGCTATGATTACTTTATAATTTCCAGTGCGCTTTTCTGACTTTATGTGCATGACCACATTTTCTAAAAATTGGCCCTTATCACCAGTTTTTTTGTCAACCTTGATGTTTATATTACCGATTTCGTTGAACTGACCTTCGGCAATCGCCATTGCTGGTTTTAATTGGGCAATATTTTTTCGGAGATTATAGGAATTATATTCGGCCCAAGGAATGACATTATTGGCAAAAAAGAATATAGTAATCGCTAAACCTACAATGAAAATACTTAAACCTCGCATAGCACGCTGTAAAGAGATACCAGTAGATTTCATTGCGGCGAACTCATAGTTTTCTGCAAAACTTCCAAAAACCATAATTGAGGCTAAAAGAATCGTCAATGGTAAAACCAAAGGCATTAGCTTAGGCATAAAATACAATAGAAATTTGCCCACTGTTGCCATGTCCAAATCTTTGCCAGCAAGTTCGCTGATATAAAGCCAGACCGTCTGTAAAACAAAAATGAGCATGAGTATCACCAACACGCTCAAAAATGTTTTCAAATAAGTAGTAAGTATGTATCTATCTAATATTTTCATAATTATT
>JBBSLN010000496.1:0-2442 GCA_038255205.1 Flavobacteriales bacterium | reverse complement strand
TTACCATGACGGTCGGATTAAAGTATTGCACTCCGAGATAGGTATAGGCTCAACGATGCAAATCTCTTTAAAAATAGTTTAGTATCTTTATAATATGGAAGAGAAATTTTTCACGGTTAAAGAAGTGACATTGAACAATCATTGTCCTGAATGTTATTCAAAGGAGGGCCTTCAACTCACTTTCAAACAAAAATTTGTGGAAAATGCGTTCTATAAAGCGATATCAAACGATGTTAAATACACATTGGTCTGTCATACTTGCAATACTGAAATTTTTCCTGTGAGATGGACAGATGATTTAGAGCAGATTTTTGATTATCAAGAAAGAGCCTTTGTTCCAAAATCAGATACTTTCAAACTCAAACAATTAAGTTGGATATTGTTAATTGCTGCAATTGTACTGATTATATTATTAAATGTCTATCTATATAATTCCTAAAGATGGTCGTTGATGCTTTTTGCGATTGCTTCAAACTCTTCTTTTTCTAATTTCACTTTATTGATAAAACGCGCATCATCCATTGAATTTAATGGAATCAGATGCACATGAACGTGAGGTACTTCCAAGCCTATGACAGTCATGCCTACGCGTTTGCATGGCACCGCTTTTTCTAACGCAATAGCGACACTTCGAGAAAATTCCATAAGGCCGATATAAGTGACTTCATCCATATCAAACAACTTGTTGACCTCAATTTTTGGAACACATAGTGTATGACCTTTCGCATTCGGATTGACATCTAAAAAGGCGATAAAATCTTTAGTTTCCGCTACTTTGTAAGAGGGAATTTCGCCGTTGATTATTTTTGTGAATATGGAAGCCATTGGGTTTGTGGTTTAAGAAAAAAGTAATTCGTAATTCGTAATTCGTAATTCGTAATTCGTAATTCGTAATTCGTAATTCGTAATTCGTATCGTAAATATAAAAAGAAAAATCCTGTTCGGTTTTATTTGAACAGGAGATTATGTTTTGTTTTGACTGTCATTTCGAGTGGCGTCGAGAAACGAACCTGAATAATATTACCTCGAAATCTCTAAAATATCAAATTTCATGATTCCATTAGGCACCTGGATATCTGCGACATCACCCACTGATTTGCCTAACAGACCTTTACCAATCGGAGAATTGACCGAAATTTTACCTGCGGCCAAATCCGCTTCGCCATCTGCCACCAAGGTATAGGTTACTTCCTTACCATTGGTTTGATTTTTTATCTTAACAATTGACAACACCAAAACTTTGGTATTATCCAATTGTGATTCATCAATTAGACGTGCATTGGAATTTACTTCTTCAAGTTTAGCGATTTTCATTTCCAGCATACCTTGCGCTTCTTTTGCAGCATCATATTCGGCATTTTCACTTAAATCACCTTTATCTCTCGCTTCCGCAATGGCTTGCGACGCTTTTGGACGTTCAACATCCCTTAAGTGGTTGAGCTCTTCCCTTAATTTTTTTAATCCTTCTGGAGTATAATAAGATACTTTACTCATGACTTCATCGTTTATATATAAATAAAAAGATTCCGAAACAAGTCCGGAATAAAAAAATCCCGCTCGCACGAGATTGAAATACAAATATACGAAATATTTATTAGTGAAATTGTATTAAGGTAAAGTTACAAAAGGAACAATGAAGAAATCTATATCTTCACTAATCATGTTTTTGGGCGTGATAAAACACGAATATTGTCGTAAATTGCCATTCAAATTTTTTAGCCCAATGAATAGATTTTTAACACTGATGTCTTTAGTTTTTATGCTTGCTTGCAGTAACAATGACCGCATCGCCACTTGTAATTTTTTAGCGAACAACGCCATTGTCAATGCCAGCGTTAACTTAAATCTTCCACAATTTAGCCAACTCCAATTTACAGGTAATTCGGTTTATATCGCGAATGAAGGTATTTCCGGTGTCTACCTGTCTAATGTCGGCAATAATAGTTTTAGAGCTTTTGACGCTACCGATCCCGCACACGCCCCATCTTCCTGTTCAAGGCTTGAAAACACGAATGGCATCGCGACCTGCGGCTGTACCGACGCGAATCAATACAGCCTTTTGACTGGGCAAGCTGTTAATAGTGATACCCCTTGTTTACTCAAAGAATATCGTGTGGAGAGCTCTGGAAATAATACGTTGTTGATTTCGAATTGAGAGATTACAACTTGTAAGCAATTTTAAACATCACAATCCTAGGTAGAATAAATGTCTTACTATCACTGATCAAAAAGTCACTAAACGAATTTTGTTGTCTGAATTCATTGTTGAACATATTCGTGGCATTGACCTCAAATCCCCAGGGACTGTCTTCTACTTGATAAAATAACGACACATTTGCAGTGTCAAAAGTATTTTGGATATTCATATTATTATTGGTATAGCTATCAAAACTATAATCTGCCTTAAAAATAAAATCAAGAAAATCATATTGGAGATTGACA
>JBBSLN010000495.1:0-2444 GCA_038255205.1 Flavobacteriales bacterium | reverse complement strand
TTCAGGGAAAACAAAAGCCTTAACGGAAGGTAATTTTGAAATTTTAGACGTCAACTTATCAAAGGATAAAAAGACGTTTTACCTCACTAGTAATAAGGTAAGTCCACACGAGCATCATTTCTACCATTTACCTTCAAAAGGCGGAAAGATGACACAAATTACCTCTAAAAAAGGAGGTCATGAGGTAACCATTTCCCCAGATGAAAAACAATTGGCCGTTCGTTATTCATACACCAATAAACCTTGGGAATTATACGTCATGCCCAATAAAGCTGGTGCAGAAATGGTGCAATTAACCGAGTCTACAACGGATGCTTTTGAGTCTTACAATTGGATAGATTCTGAAATAATAAACTTTACAGCCAGAGATGGTGCGAGTGTTCCCGCAACACTTTACAAACCTTCAGCAGAAAAGAAAAATGGTGCAGCAGTTGTTTTTGTTCATGGTGCAGGTTACAAACAAAATGTACATTATTGGTGGCCAGATTACTATAGAGAATACATGTTTCATAACATTTTAGTCGATAATGGATATACCGTTTTAGCGATTGATTTTAGAGCAAGTGAGGGTTATGGTCGCGATTGGCGAACTGCCATTTACAGACACATGGGTGGAAAAGATTTAGACGACCAAATTGATGGTGCGACATATTTGGTAGAACAACAAGGCATCGACAAAGATAGACTTGGAATTTATGGCGGCTCTTATGGTGGTTTTATAACCTTAATGGCGATGTTTAAATCCCCTGATACGTTTAAAAGTGGCGCTGCTTTGCGCTCTGTCACGGACTGGGCTCATTATAATCATGGGTATACAGCCAATATTTTAAATACACCTGTTGAAGACCCAAAAGCTTATGAACAAAGCTCACCTTTATATTTTGCCGAAGGTTTAAAAGGGAATTTATTAATGCTGCATGGTATGATAGATACCAATGTACATTTTCAGGATGTGGTGCGTTTATCACAACGCCTCATTGAATTGAAAAAAGAAAACTGGGAATTAGCGGTTTTTCCTTTAGAAGACCACAGTTTTGTAGAAAGCTCCAGTTGGTCTGATGAGTATCGGCGGATTTTTAAATTGTTTCAGGAGACGTTGAGAAAATAGAATTGTATACCTCTATTTATGAATATTCTCTTTGAAGGTTTGATTTATATACCAAAAGTTCAAATCTTTATTTATGTAGATTGAAAGATGGACTTTATAGAAAAAAATTGTTAATTTAAAGTTTCAACATAGCTTTAAAAAAGTCATTACGTTTCATTTCCAAATGTCTGATTACTTGTTTTACTATAAATTCCGGGACTGGGTCTATATGCGTTTGAATGGTAATGGGTCTATCCATTCCTGATTTCGACCACTTTTCATGGCCTCCTCTTCCTTTGGAATCTTTTATTATATTCAATCCTTGACTTGTCAAAAATTTACGAAAATCCTTCAACGGTATGTTCGATAATTTTTTTGTCGACATCCGTGATAAATTTAGGCGAGCGCAGGAATACCGACTTCTTGATGAAAAGTATTCACGGGATATTTATCAAATATTTCCGAAACATATTTGTTCTGACTGATTACTGAAGTAATACTTGGAGCCAATATTTTTCTGGGTCTTTTTAGAGTTCCCTTTAGTTCCCAACCTAATTTGGATAAGATTTTACCCAAAGTCTTCTTTTTTAAAGTGTAATCGATAAAATCCTCAAATACAATTTCAAAAGATTTTTTTGCGTCTTTTAAATTTTGTCCATAACCAGTTAAATCCAAATGGGGAGAATAAATAAAATGAATATTACTTTCATCTTTAAAATGAATGAGTAATAGATTCACTTTTACCTCACCTGCTTTGTTTTTATAACCTCCTTGAAAAAGATAGTCTGTCATAATTGTTAGAAAGAGTTCAAATATATACTAAATTAAGCAAATATTGATCAATATTGAGTTCAACAGTTTTAAATGGTAGCCAAATCTATGTTAAATTGTATGTAAATCCGCTGATGAATTATCCACGAAAAGTATAAGCGTGATTTCAAATGGCTCATTCATATTGGTATTTGAATAAAATCCAATTTCTGTGTGTGCATCACTTCCACCCACCACCAAGCGCCTCATACAAGTCAACAATGGACAATAACTGTTGTAATTTGCTATCAATCAAATTCAATTCAGCATTTAAGGCACTCTGTCTTGCAGTTAATAAATCGAGATAATTGGCATAACCGTTTTTCAATAACTCTGAAGAATTGCTTTCAGCATTACGCAACGCTTCCACTTCCAACTCTCGATATTCAAACTTTTCTGTTTCTTGATTATATGAAAATAAGGCGTTCGAGACTTCATTACCTGCTATCAATAACGAACGCTTGAATTCCAATAAAGCTTGCTCCTGTTGGGCATCGGCAACTTCTTTAGCTGTTCGAATTTTTCGTTGGTTGAAAATCGGCTGGGT
>JBBSLN010000494.1:0-2444 GCA_038255205.1 Flavobacteriales bacterium | reverse complement strand
GGCAGAGCCAGAGCAAAACGAGGGATGTTTGAAGGTGACCTTGAAGATGGCGAACTCGAAATCGGACAAATTTCAGGATTGATTCATGATATAAAACCTGTTTCAAAAATCGTGGAAGATTTACTGTCAGAGTTTGAAATAGCCAAGAATAAAGCCGGTAGTCTTTCTTGGTGATTAACATTTTAATTTGGTATAATTTATTCGAACTATTTAAATAGTCTAGTAGAACAAAAAGGGGAAAAAATTCCCCTTTTTTAGTTGAAACGTTTTAACAACAAATTTTCAATCCCTCTAAAATAATAGCTAAAATGTTTCTAAATAAAATCATCCGAACAACACAACAGTTGTTGTGATTCATTCATCCGATGAAATCTATTGTAAAAATAGAGTTTTGAATCGTTTTGAAGTACACTTTTAATGCGGACTTATTAACAAATTTCGGTTATAAGTTAATAATTATCAGTCTATTGAACATTTGAAAATCAAAATCTGCCGATAAATTCATTAAATGGAAGTGCAAAAAACTAACTTTGCGCCTTTCAATTATCGATCGTGATTTTACACCGCTACACAAGGGAATTCAAATATAATCTTAAGCTTGCCACACCTGTCATGCTGGGAATGTTAGGCCATACGTTTGTAGGGCTAATTGATAATATCATGGTTGGCCAATTGGGTTCTGCCGAATTGGCTGCCGTGTCATTGGGAAACAGTTTCATCTTCATTGCGATGTCTCTGGGAATAGGTTTCTCCACAGCTATTACACCATTGGTCGCGGAAGCAGATTCCGAAAGAAACTTTGAAAAAGGGAAGTCGTCCTTCAAACATGGACTCTTTTTATGTACAATTTTGAGTGTTTTGTTGTTTCTGTTGTTGCTGTTGGCGAAACCACTTATGTATATGATGGATCAGCCGGAAGAAGTAGTCGTTCTTGCGATTCCTTATTTAGATTTGGTTGGTTTGTCTTTGATTCCACTGATTATTTTTCAGGGGTTTAAACAGTTTAGTGATGGTTTGTCATTGGTCAAATATCCTATGTATGCGACCATTCTCGCGAACGTTTTAAATGTTTTTTTTAATTATGTGTTGATTTTTGGAAAGTTAGGCTTTCCAGAAATGGGAATTGTGGGAGCTGCCTGGGGAACATTGATTTCGCGTGTGGCCATGTTGGTCTTTTTATGGTGGTTATTAAGATTGAGAGAAAAATCAAAAGCGTATGTTACCGGTATCAAGATTTTTGTGCTGAATTCAGAAATGATGAAGAAGGTTTTCAATTTAGGATTTCCAAGTGCCATGCAGATGTTTTTTGAAGTTGCGATTTTCACATCTGCAATTTGGTTAAGTGGCACATTGGGTAAAAACCCACAAGCCGCGAATCAGATAGCACTCAATTTGTCTTCCATGACTTTTATGGTGGCTACCGGATTAAGTGTCGCGGCTATGATTCGTATCGGAAATCAAAAGGGACTTCAAAATTTTAAGGAACTGCGCCGTATTGCCTATTCCATATTTTTATTAGGTATGGTTTTTGCCACCGTTTTTGCATTGATGTTTTTAGCTTTGCATGAGGTATTTCCAAAAATATATGTCAATTTAGACGATCCTTTAAATGCCACTGACAATGCAGAAGTAGTAAGTATCGCCTCGACTTTGTTGATTGCAGCTGCGGTATTCCAATTAAGTGACAGTTTGCAGGTCATTGCGCTTGGCGCTTTGAGAGGTTTACAGGACGTCAAAATTCCGACGATTGTTACGTTCATTTCTTATTGGGCTATTGGTTTTCCTATCAGTTATTTTTGTGGAAAGGAAGATGTGTTGGGAAGTTTGGGTATTTGGCTAGGCTTGTTGGCCGGATTAACGAGTGCTGCAATATTATTGTATATTAGGTTTAATTATTTGACGAAGAAATTGATTAGACTAGAAGTACTTAAAGTGCCTAAAGTGCCTAAAGTGCACTAAAGTAATTAAAGTTATCAGTCCTTGAAGTGTTTGCGGTTTAGTCTTTATAATTTAGTAATTAATAATTTACGGATACTTTCGAAAAATAAGTTAAATTAAATATTCTTATTTTAAATTTGTTATTAAGTTTTCTTTAGGAAACCAATTCTTAACTAGTAAAACTTTAGGCACTTTAAGTACTTAAAACTTATAACTTAAAAAACATGGAACTACCAAAATACATCTTAGGCGACAACACCGATTTTCCGGATGCCATATATATCATCCACACCGATTTTCCTCGATTCATTCTTAACTTGGAAACAGACGACGTGGAATGGCTTGAAGAATTTGATGAGCACGACGAAAAAGAAATTGAATCGGAGACTGAAAACCTCATTCAACAGGCGACCGATTTCTACGACCGGGAAATTGTGAGATATAACGAATAATGATTGAACAACTACTTCAGTACGACACTGAACTATTTATTTACTTAAAGCACT
>JBBSLN010000493.1:0-2450 GCA_038255205.1 Flavobacteriales bacterium | reverse complement strand
CCAAAATGGCGTCGCCCAGTTCATACACCTCTTCGATGGTCAAATGACGAAGTGTTTCCATAGTTTGCTTTTTATCCCATGGACATTGTTCGCGAAGCTCGTCCATAATAATGAGCAATCGCTCAAAGGCTTTCAATTGGTGGGTTTTGTCGGTCATATTTAAAGTTTCTGTAAATCAAAAATACGATTATTGGAAGCGTTCATAAATAGAAAAAACGATGTTTCTATGAACAATTTATGAATGGGAAATTTTTAGTTTATAAAATATTATAAATGACTCTCGTACTTGTTCCGTTAGGAACTAAATATAGGTAGAATATAATGCATGGGAATTGAAAATTGTGCCTTTAGGTACAGCATATATCGCGTACCTAAAGGCACGCATTTACATTGTCTTCGAAAATCTACCAAGATAAAATCCCTAAAGGGATAAGACCTCATACTTAAATTGATTTATAATTGATTCAAGATAAACCAACCTGAAGCATTTAAAATTATTCCTCTTCAGAAGAAGCGTCGGCTTTAGCCTCCTCCTTTTCCTCATCCAAAGCACCAAGCATATCATGTTTTTGCAACAAATTATACCATTGAACAATTTTTTTGATGTCGCTTGGATAGACACGATCTTCATCGTAATCGGGAAGAACTTCAAAAAAGTACTCTTCGAGAGCAATTTTATCGTCTTTATGGTTTATTGATGTAGGTTCTCCATTTTCTTTGGTTCTTATCTTTTTGAAGACTTCGCGCAAAGGCAATTCCTCTTGCAACGTGTAAACAGCGATTTCGCTCAATACACTCACGTTGCTATGGGCGCTGACCGTGATGCGTTTGTTGTCCAATAAGGATTCGGCAACAAAACCGCTTCGCGTAGGTGTCACAACTTTATAAAGGCCTGGTTTACCAGAAATGGAAAGGATTTTATCTAAACTCATAAATTTTTCTTTTTTGAAGAGAACAAATATAAAAGTTTGCTCTATTTGATATCAATTTTTAACGTTTCTTTTTTATATCAGGAAAGCGCATCTTGTAATCGACCTCGATTTTCCCTTTGGAAATATTTCCCAATCGCCCCTTAATCAAACGTTTTTTTAATGCCGATAATTTGTCCGTGAAGAGAATGCCTTCTATATGATCGTATTCATGCTGAATGACCCGTGCAATTAATCCGTCAAATTTTTCAGTTTTGGTAACGAAATTCTCATCTTGATATTGAATGGTAACAAGTGGTTTTCTAAACACATCTTCCCTTACCTCCGGGATGCTCAAACAACCTTCATTAAAAGCCCATTCATCACCAGTTTCTTCCAATATTTTTGCATTGATAAAGGTTCTCTTAAAGTTTCTAAGCTGCTCTTGTTCTTCTTCCGTAAAATCGTCGTCCTCCCCAAACGGACTTGTATCCACCAAAAATAATCGGATAGGAAGCCCAATCTGTGGTGCCGCTAAACCAACGCCAAAAGCACCATACATGGTTTCATACATATCCGAAATCAATTCGTCCAGTTTTGGATGGTCTTTCGAAATGTCTTCAGCTTTCTTTCTTAAAACGGCATCACCATAAGCGACAATCGGTAAAATCATAGATTGTAAATTTTAAAATGCAAAAATACAAATCTTATAAGTATTTTGGATTATTTGCACAAAATTGTTGTAATCTATCGATTGGAGGACATATAGCTCTGTAGAATGATGGTCGCACTAATTTCGTCCACCAAGGCCTTGTTTCTGCGTTGGTTTTTTGTGAGACCGCTATCAATCATTGTTTGGAATGCCATTTTGGAAGTAAAACGTTCGTCCACGCGCACAATTGGAATATCCGGAATCGATTTAGATAATTTATCAATAAACGGAAGAATGGCGGCTTCGTTTTCAGAGACTTCATTGTTCATCTGCTTTGGTTCTCCTATTATGAACAATTCCACATTTTCATCCGACGTATATTTTTTTAGAAATGACAATAAGTCTTTCGTTTCGACCGTCTTCAAACCGGAAGCAATTATCTGAAGTTCATCAGTAATTGCAATACCTGTGCGCTTGGTTCCGTAATCTATTGCTAACAATCTTGCCATAACATTTCCCTCGAATCCCGAAGCCATCGGGAGGAATCCCATTTTTAAAATTCTTAATTCTTTATCAAAGTTAGAACTATTATAAAAGCTGACATATTTTTTTGTGTTGAATTTAATAAAACGAATTATAGACTTATCTTTGTGAAAACTGAATCCACCTTATGAAACAACTTATTCAAAATATAGAAAACGCTTGGGAAGACCGCTCGCTTTTAACGAATGAAGTCACTATTGAAAGCATTCGAAATGTCATCGACTTATTGGATGCTGGTACGCTTCGAGTTGCCGAGCCAACAAAAGATGGATGGCAAGTGAACGAATGGGTCAAGAAAGCAGTAGTGCTCTATTTTCCCATCCAAAAAATGGAAACTCTAGAAGCTG
>JBBSLN010000492.1:0-2462 GCA_038255205.1 Flavobacteriales bacterium | reverse complement strand
TGCTTGGGGGTCAGCTTTGGCTTTGTCGTAGAGGGCTTGGTACTCTTCTAGGCTTTTGATGTGAGCTTTTTGAGAGAATTCAGCGGGCGGCTGAAATAGGCGTTTTTCATGCAGAATTGATTCGATGGTATCTTGTGACATTGCTTTTTCTGTCAGTGTATCTACTTGTTTTAACTATTTTGTACGCAATTGAGCGCAAAAATATCTTTAGTTTAGTTAAGAATTTTGGTAATTATGTAAATGACCGGGGTCGTTAAGTTTTGATAGTGATTTTTTATTGACAGATATTGACAACGGATGCAAAATAGAGGATGATTAATTACAATTAATATAATCACTCACAAAAAAAGATAAAACTATGCTGAGGCATTTTAAAGGAAAGTTTGTGTTAAAATCAGAGTTTTTGCTAGAAGAATTTACTTGGTCACATCTAAAATCATTGCTGAAATTAGAACCGATCAGAAGACAACTCCTGATTAATAAGGAGAACCGAGCAGATATTTTAGGTGTAACAATTTCAGGTCAATTAGCCATATTAGAATTAAAGAAAGGAGGTGGCAAAGACAGTATCGACCAATTAATACGATACAGAGATAACCTAATGAGCGAACGCCCTCAAAGTTCTGAATTCTCAATGGTAGATTTTAATCAGAGCTTTCTGCTTGTGGCTGTGGCCTCCGACTTCTCTCCTGCCGCTATTGATTATGCTAAAAGTAAGGTGCCAGAAGTTTTGCTGTTAACCTATGAAATCAAGAAAAATTCAAGAGAGGACTACTATTTAACTTTCACTAAACTGGATAAAACTATTTTTTCACAAGTTAAAATTGATATTTTAGAAGATTCACTATTTGATTCACTTCCGTCCTTTATTCAAGGCTATTTATTAACTAATTATGAAAAACGAGAACCTGTTTTGAAGATTATACAAAAAATTCTTGGTTACAGTTTAAGTATTAGTTCTAACACCCTATTTCACTACTATTCAACGGACATCAGGAAATCCATGGAATTTGCTAAATACAACAAACAAGGGAAAATAATTAGTAACAAAATATGCGTGGCTTTGTTATACGATCCTTATGATAATTTTGCTAAAGGAAAGCTGTCTCTGGTAGTGTACTTACCAACCGTTAATTTCAATCCACGCAAGCCCATCGCAAAATGTTGGACGAAGGAAGTATCGTCGATAGTTGTAGAAACTGATGATTTTATCTATGTCAATGAAGTCTGGGATCTAAATACAAGATTATGTAAAATAAATTCAGACTGGACCTTGAAATATCCTCTCAAGACTCCTGAGATTGATGAGACATTTCCCTGTTTTGAAGACTACTATATCAATTATCGCAAATATATGAAATCTCGCAAAAATTTAAGACCAGTTAACCGTGCCGATTTTACGGCTGTAGAAGGAATGGTGCAAATGGCTTTAGAGGATTGGTCTGTCAGATAGTCCAGTTTAGTAAAGATTAGAATTAAATATTTTGTACCCTATTTAGCGTAAAAATATATTTAGTTTCGTTAACAATTTCAATAATTGTGTAAATGTTGGAGCGGCGGCTGTTTTTTGGGAGGCTTGAAAGTAGGGTGAACTTTTGAGGGGAAATAAAAGTGCTATCGATAAATTAAGGCAGCGGTAAATGCTCAATTTTATCTTGGTACTCATCATCAAACGATCCTTGATAAATCAAAATCAGTTCGTCAATATTTTGACCAATGCTCATCTTGGAATTCAGGATAAATATTCCTGGAACATGGCGATCTTGCTCTATGTAATCTGTTAAATGAACTGACATAGAGCGACGGTTGTTGGTGACGAGAATGAAGTTGTGGATTTCGCACCAAATAAGAATTTCTGGATCGAGAGTTCCTTTGGAAGGTGCTGTTAGTTCTCCCACTGCTAGAACAAACAAATCGCGATTGCGTCTGCGAATTTGGTTAAAATACGCAGGATCGACATTTTCATCAAATAGATACTGGATTGCCATCAGCTTTTCTCATTGCATCTCTTGCTGCTCTTAGTTTGCGGATTTTTTCAGAGGCTGGAGAAGGATTGCGACGTTGTTCTTCTCGCATTTTATCACCCCATTCCAGCCATTCGGTTATGTATTTACCGACAGCTTCTTTGTTGTGCAGGTAGTACAAAATTGTCGCATAAACTTGTTCGAGGGTGAGCGATGTATAAATGTTGGCAATTTCTTCGGGAGTTCGAGCTCGAAACAGGTATTCATAAAGAATGGTTTCGATGCCAATGCGGGAACCTTTGAGCCGAATATCGTCAGGTCTTAGGAAGTTGAAGTAGTCTTCAAGTTGCATAGCTCGTTCGGGGTGATATCTGGTATGATTATATCATATCAATTATATACAGTTGAATGGATAAGCTATCGCACTAAAGCCATGACCCAAAATTTAGAAGCAAGCCAACTTTCTCTAAACGACGTTCGCCGCCTTCTCAAATTGGA
>JBBSLN010000491.1:0-2470 GCA_038255205.1 Flavobacteriales bacterium | reverse complement strand
TTTGCCATCAAGGAAATTAGTATGCAAGCTTCAAAAAGTGCCAATATCAATTGGGTAAAAGACATATATATTGAACAGGAATTCGACGTACTGAATGATTCCGTGTTTTTAATAAAGCGGGATTATATGATGTCTGATTTCTCTTTTACGAAAAAAGAAGAAGCTCGCGGTGTTTATGGAAAGCGTACAACTTTGTTTGACAATTATCAATTCAATGTTCCAAAGGACGAAAGTTTTTACGGTAAGGAAGTATATAGCTATAATGAGGATGTTTACAATCGGGATGATGAATTCTGGGAAAAGAACCGTTTGGAATCACTCAACCAAGACGAAAAAGGCGTCTATAAAATGTTGGACACCCTAAAAACAGTCAAAAAATTCAAACGCCTTTACAACGTTGGTAGTATTCTAGCTTCCGGTTATGTTGAATTTCCGAGCCTAAATTTAGATTATGGGCCCATTTTCGCCACATTTGGCAGCAACGCGGTAGAAGGTGTGCGACTCCGAGCAGGAGGCCGAACGTATTTTGGAATGAATGACCTTTGGAGAATCGAAGGCTACACAGCGTATGGATTTAAGGATGATAAATTCAAATATGGCATTTCTGGAAAGTGGCTGCTCGATAAGAAAAATCGTCTGATAATTTCCGCAGGAAATCGGCGTGATGTTGAACAGGTTGGTGCCAATTTGACCTCTTCCACTGATGTATTGGGACGAAGTTTAGCATCTTCAGCAGTCGTCAATACCAGTGTAAATGACAAATTAACGAATGTCAATTTAACCACAGCTTCTATTGAGTTGGAGCCTATAAGGAATTTGAACTTTAGATTGAGTGGCACGTATCGGACTTTAGAATCTGCTTCCAGGACATTCAGCTTGGATTATTATACCGATGAAACCCGAACTACCACAGAATCGGTAATTCAGCAATATGAAAATGCGTTGTCCATTTCCTATTATCCAGGTCGAAAAATGACTGGATATGGTGTAGAGCGTCGTACTGCAAATGACAACTTTCCAAGTCTATTTGCCATTGTAACGAGAGGAGATGAAGGCCTATTTGGAAGTGATTTTGATTATACAAAAGTTCAAGCATCTTACGTGCAACCATGGGCTTTATCCGGATTGGGCCGACTGACAACTACCTTTGAAGTTGGGAAAACTTTTGGAGATGTACCTCTAGGCTTGTTGAGTGTGGTGCCAGGAAACCAATCTTATTTTTCGATTTACAATACGTTCTCTCAATTGGATTTTTACGAATTTGTAACCGACACCTACGCTTCATTACATGTAGAGCATAATTTCAACGGACGGTTTTTCTCAAGGATTCCGTTTTTAAGAAAGTCTAATCTTCGCGAAATTGTTGGTATTCGTGGTGTTTGGGGAGATATCTCGCAAGGCAATCGTGATTTGAATGCCTCTGGATTGACATATGTTGCGCCAAACGACAAGATTTATTATGAGTACAGTTTTGGTGTTGGTAATATCTTTAAGATATTCCGTTTGGATTTTAATTTCCGTGGCAATTATCGTGACGCTCCTGAAGCTCGTAACTTTGGTGTGACTGGTAGTTTTGGGTTTAGTTTTTAAATTTTTAGTTGCATAAAGTATACTTTATTAAAAAGTAGGGTCTTACAAAATTGGAAAACTACTTTGCTTATTTATCTTTGCAGTCCAAAAAATAAAAGATTATGACAATCACAGGCAAAAAAACGTTTGACGTCCTTATAGAAATACCTAAAGGAAGCAGAAACAAATATGAATACGATTTTGACCTAAAAAAAATCCGCTTCGACCGTTTGCTCTTCTCTTCTATGATGTATCCAGCCGATTACGGCTTTATACCAGAAACGTTGGCACTTGATGGTGACCCGTTGGATGTTTTAGTGTTGGGGACTGAACCAACCTACCCAATGTGTGTGGTACAAGTAAAACCAATTGGTGTCTTCCATATGGCAGATGAAAAAGGCAATGATGAAAAAGTCATTTGCGTTCCTGTTTCTGACCCAATTTGGAACAGTTTAAATGATCTTTCCGATTTGAATCCACACCTAATAAGAGAAATAGAGCATTTCTTCCAAGTTTATAAAGACCTTGAAAAGAAAAAAGTAGATGTTGGAGGCTGGGGCGATGCTGCTGAAGCCTATGATATTTTAAATAAATGTATAGAGAGATACGAAAATAGCGAGCACAAAACTAATGGTGATTTCACCATCTAAATACTTTTTTAACCGCAAGGTCGCAAGGAAAGGCGCAATGTTCGCAGGGCAGCCATTATTAACTTTGCGACCTTTGCTTTAAAACTTCGCGACCTTTGCGGTTAAGTCTTTTACAACTTCATGATTTCGAGCTCTTAATATCTTCTAAACCCTATTTCATACGCATACAAGATTTGATTTATCTTAAAGGTTTCTTAATTAATTCTATTTTACTACTTTTGCCCAGCAAAATATTAACCAAAATCAAATAA
>JBBSLN010000490.1:0-2476 GCA_038255205.1 Flavobacteriales bacterium | reverse complement strand
TAGTGACTTGTCTATCGTTTTTGTCACCTCATCTTCAAAGGCTTGTTTGAAGGCCTCATAATTTTCTGCTTTCAGAGTCAATCCTGCGGCGTATTTATGGCCTCCAAATTGTTCGATATGTACAGAGCAAGCTTCCAAGGCATTATACACATCAAAGCCAGAGACGGAACGTGCTGAAGCTGCCAATTTATCACCACTTTTGGTAAAGACGAGCGTAGGACGATAATAGGTTTCTATCAATCGAGACGCCACGATGCCAATCACGCCTTTGTGCCAAGTATCTTGATACACTACAGACGTCATACGCTCTTGTTCGTTGTTGGCTTCAATTTGCAATAAGGCTTCATGCGTGATTTGTCTATCCGCTTCTTTTCTGTCTGAATTGAATTGTTCAATATCAACTGCATATTTTATGGCCAAATTAAAATCAGTTTCCGTTAAAAGGGTCACAGCATGATTGCCATGCTTCATCCGTCCTGCTGCATTAATTCTTGGTGCCACAATAAAAACAACGTCTGTTATGGTGAGTTCTTCCTTTTTAACCTGATGAATAATTGCTTTGATGCCTGGTCTCGCATTTTGGTTGATGACTTGCAATCCAAAATATGCGAGCGTTCGATTTTCTCCGGTAATAGGAACAATATCAGCTCCAATGGCAGTTGCAACCAAATCGAGATATTCGACTAAATTTTCAACCGTTTTTCCATCGTTATGAGCCAATGCTTGAACGAGTTTAAATCCAACGCCACAACCACACAATTCATCATAAGGATAATCGCAATCCTCCCGTTTTGGGTCTAAAACCGCAATGGCATTTGGCAATTCGTTTCCCGGTCTATGATGGTCGCAAATGATAAAGTCGATCCCTTTTTCTTTGGCGTAAGCGACTTTCTCAACGGCTTTTACGCCACAATCCAAGGCTATAATCAAAGAAAAATCATTGTCGTGGGCAAAATCAATTCCCATGTAAGAAACACCGTAACCCTCTCCATATCTATCTGGACTGTAGGTAGCAACTGATTCTGTTCTCGTTTTTAAATAGGATGACATCAAAGCGACAGACGTTGTGCCATCGACATCATAATCACCAAATACGAGAATGTTTTCGCCTTCAGCAATTGCCTTTTCAATTCGCTCCACAGCCAAGTCCATATCTTTCATCAAAAATGGGTCGTGCAAATCGTCGAGACTTGGTCTGAAGAATCGTTTTGCGTCTTCGTAAGTTTCAATACCGCGTTGGATTAGAAGTGTTGCCACAAGCGCATCGACATCAAGTGCTTTTGTCAACGACGCTACTTTAGTGGCATCTGGTTTTGGTTTAATGGTCCAACGCATTTGGAGGGTTTCTGGTTTAAGGTTTAAATAATTTCAAGTTCGAGCGTATTCAGACCTGACAGGTTTTAAGAACCTGTCAAGTCTTAGACGCCTAATTATTTATTATGATAATGAATTGAGGTATTCACGGTTGCAAACTTTCTAAACATTTCCATGACGCCACAATATTTTTCGATAGATAAATCGACAGCTTTTTTAATTTTGCCCTCTTCTAAATTATCGCCGTAGAAATGGTATTCAACCGAAACAGTATGGTAATATTTAGGATGCTCTTCTGTCATTTCGCCAGACGTGTCTATTCTAAAGTCTGAAATTTTTACTTTCATTTTGTTTAAGATAGATACCACGTCCAATCCTGAACATCCTGCTAAAGACGCCAACATCAATGCTTTTGGCCTCAATCCCGAATTATATCCGCCATCTTCTACCGAAGTATCTATAAAAAGCGTTTTTCCGCTTGGATTATCGGATTCAAATTGAGAATTTCCTTTCCAATGCGTGATGACTTTATGCTCCATAAGTGAAGATTTTTTCGTTTATTGCCAATTCAAAAATACTACTAAAAAACAAAAATATGCCATTAGTAACTCCATTATCTGCTGACCATGATTTAGAGACTAAAGAATTGGCGGAATTCTTTAACGAAACCCTTGGTTTTTGTCCTAATTCAGTTCTCACAATGCAGCGTCGTCCCGCGATTTCGAAGGCTTTTATAAATTTAAATAAGGCAGTAATGGCAAACGAAGGACGCGTCACTTCCGCCTTAAAACGCATGATTGCTTGGGTAAGCAGTAACGCTTCGGGTTGTCGTTATTGCCAAGCGCATGCCATTAGAGCTGCCGAACGTTATGGTGCAGAACAAGAGCAACTGGATTACATTTGGGAATACCGAACACATCCCGCTTTTTCTGAAGGTGAACGCGCTGCTTTGGATTTTAGTTTTGCTGCTTCTCAAGTGCCAAATGCCGTAGATGAAACTATCAAAGAGCGTTTATATAAGCATTGGAATGAAGGGGAAATTGTGGAAATGTTGGGTGTAATTTCACTTTTTGGGTATCTGAATCGATGGAATGATTCTATGGGAACGTCCATTGAAGAAGGTGCTGTGGAAAGTGGCAATCAGTATTTGGGTAAACATGGT
>JBBSLN010000489.1:0-2486 GCA_038255205.1 Flavobacteriales bacterium | reverse complement strand
TTCAATCATTTTTCGCAAACTTGCTCACATCAATCTTAAACAGCTTAACGGCATTTTTCCACATAATCAATTCTTTCTTTTCGTCGGGCAGTTCCAATTGTTTCATAAATTTGAGATAGGAATGCATATTACTGATAGGCCAGTCGGTACCGTAAAGAAGATATTCAGGGTCGCCTGCGTAGGTGATCATTTCCTCAATTTCAGTTTTCATGTAGCGTTCAAATTTTTCGTTGAAATCGCCAAGTGTCAATCCTGAAATATCGGCATGGACGTTGTCATTTTTATAGACGACTTCCATGCAATCCTTAAGCCATGGGTTCCCGACATGGCAGATGACGATTTTCATTTTTGGATAATCGACAGCCAAATCATCGATATGAATGGGATGTGAAAATTTGATTTTACCTGTTGGCGAATAGGTGTCTCCCGAATGAAACATCACTGGGACATCGTATTCGATAGCCATATCATAGAGTACTTTGAGTCGGATGTCATTCGGGTAAAAGGGTTCGTAGCCGGGATAGAATTTTAGACCTTTGATAAGCCCAGCATCTAGAAACTCACTCAATTCCTTTAAATCGCGATGGTTATAGTGTAAATAGCTGACGCCTGCCACCACTCCAAGGTTATCACGTCCTGCAATGGCTTCGACCACTTTTCTGGTGCTTGGTCTATGTTCGTTGACCTTGTAGGAGGAGAGTACCAATGAATAATCTACATTGTTTTCTGCCATGGTTTGTGTGAGTAAATCAAGCGATTGATTAATGGAAGTAACACGATCTTCGTGGTAATTGTTGATATGGGTATGGACGTCTATAATCATAAGTTGCTATATGTATTTAAAAGCAAAATATGCATAAAATAGTTGAGAATGGCAAATAGTTTTAAAATTTAAATCATTATTGTGGGATAAAAATTTGAGCGACCTTGAAAATTATTGGTCTACAGGACTTACCGAAGTATTATTTTATTAGGACCTTTTTTGAATATTTTAAAATTCTGCAGAAACATAGAAACACAGAATGTTCGTTTGTTTTAAAAACTATCTTTTCAATGTTACACGATTTAAGTCTTGGCTCTTGGCTCTAGGTTCTAGGTTCTTGGTTCTAGGTTCTTGGTTCTTGGTTCTGAAAGCGGAGCAATCTTGATTATTTATTGGACAGTTATTAAATTAAACAAAAAACCAAGTAACACCTATAGAATACCTGCTGCCCTATGCTTTGTAACAATCGAATCCCACACCAGAATCATCTCGTAACCTCATAAAAAAAGCGGCTCGAAGGCCGCTCTGTATTGTCTTCAAAACATCTAATAGGTTATGATGGCTTTTTTATTTATCGTAGCGTTAGATGTTTCTGCGCTGATAATATAAGTTCCTTCGGGAATATTTGCTACTGCAATTCTTATTTCACCAAATGTAGAATTGAACTCTTTTTTGTTCCATGTCATTACGGTTTGTCCCATAATGTTGAAGAGACGGACTTTTTCTATGTCCATTGACTCGGCAGATTTGATATAAATCTCATGTGATTTTATCAAATAGCTAACCAGAGCAGAAGACGTTTCATTATCTTCTATAGATAGAGCATTGCCATCTGTCGTAGAAGTAGCATCGTCAGAAGAGAATGCTATAAAGAAACGGCTTTCATAAATACCCGCTTCCAAAGTTATTTCATATTCAACAGAATTGATTTGTGTATAGGTATCCAATAATGAATCATAAACAAATACATCAATTTCAGTATTAAAATTTTCTAAATCCGTGATTCCAATTTTTATCAAACCCGCATTCGTTATGTTAATATTCAGCGGATAGGCCTTCGAGGCATGAAAAGCTCCTACACCTTGAATGACATAGTTTTTACCTTCAATATTCCAAAACATATCATTAGGAAATTGGTCATAGTTTAAGGCATCATATCCATAATCAAATCCATCGGAAGCGGCATTGTCTGGTGTAAATCCTAATAGCAATGGCCGTCTTAAACCATCTTCAGCCGAAAATCGCAATCTAACCCTTTGTATTGGGCTAGCGACCGTATTTTGGTCCATTATAATACTATTGGAAGTACTGTTCGTCACCAACCAGTCAGAACTAGTCGTCGCAGGGCTTTTGGCATATATAATAACAGAGAACACCATTATTAAAAGGCAGGGTAGTTTTGAATTCATAGGTTAAGTCTTTAATTTAGATTTGGGATCTAAAATTGTTAAATTTAATTTCAAATCTAAAATAATAAAACTTTTTATAAACATCCATAAAATACAAATATATTCGTTGAAAGGCATATTATTGTAGGATTATAGATTAAGGTTATGATTATGGTCACACAAGATAAGATTGTTCAATAAGAACTAAAAGACATAGCCGGTAATATAAAAAGCAGCCATTTGGCTGCTTTTATTTAAAATTGAGATATGTATTTTAATGTTTTATAATTGTTGTCCGATAAAAATTAAGTCAACTTTCAGGATAAAGTCTATGT
>JBBSLN010000488.1:0-2496 GCA_038255205.1 Flavobacteriales bacterium | reverse complement strand
TCAGCAACCTGACTACTTACGACAGTATGGGTGTCTATTAAGCCTTTATCTATCTTTAAAACATTCACTTTTGCTTCGGTCGCATAACTTACGATGCTTCCTTTAAAATATCTTGATGCACCGGCATTTGCAGTAAATGATTCTGCAATTTTTCCACCTGTGCAGCTTTCGGCTGTGGCGATGGTTTTATTTAGTTTGGTTAATTGAATCCCTAATATGGCTTCCAAGGATTCATCCTCTTCATAGCCTACAAAAATGTCTTCAATCTGTGGCAACAACAACTCTACTTGCTTTTGCATTTCGCTCTCGACTAATGCTTTGTCCATAGATTTGGCAGATAAACGCAAACGCACTCTTCCCAAACTTGGCAAATAAGCAAGTTTTATAATGGATGGCAAATTGTCTTCCCATGCCTCTATTCTGGCTGCCAAATTACTTTCACCCATTCCATAAGTTAGAATGGTTTTATGTAGGATGAACGGGAATTTATAGGTCTTTCTCAATTTTGGAATGACTTCATTATCAATTAGCGCTTTCATTTCGAAAGGAACGCCTGGAAGTGAGATGAACACTTTTCCATTTTTCTCAAGCCACATTCCGGGAGCGCTGCCAACTTTATTCATGAGCACTTGTGCTTTTGAAGGTACCAATGCTTGGTCGAGATTGACTTGTGAAGGAATTTGATGGATATAATTCTTCCAGATGGCTTCAATGTTTGCTGTCACCTCTTCATTCCTAACGAAAATGTCCTCAAAATACTCTGCAATGGTTTTTTTGGTGATATCGTCTTTGGTTGGACCCAATCCACCTGTGATGATGATGATATCAGCATTGTTTTCGGCTTCTTTAAATGCCTTTAAGATATGGGTTTTATCGTCTTGAACTGAAGTGATTTGATAGACGGAAACGCCTATTTTATTGAGTTGTTTGGCAATAAATGCCGAATTGGAATCAACGATTTGTCCGATAAGGATTTCGTCGCCAATGGTAATAATTTCAGCGTACATTATAGGTTAAAGTCGTTTTTTATTTCTTCAGACGCATTTTCCACAGCAGCCAAAACTTTTTTCAAATTACTGGACACATCCTCGTTTTTCTTTTCCAATTTACCCCAATCCTGCACCTCGATTAAATCATTTAAGACGCCAAGTTCGAACATATCAATGGTCGGTTTCATTTTGTGGGCAGCTTGATAGGTGTTGTAAAAATCCTTTTCCGCCACAGCTTTTTTGAGTCGTTCGGCATCTTCCGGAACTTCTTCCAAAAACGCGGATGCCAAGGCTAAGATAAAGTCTTCATCTCCATCGGCAAGTTCCCGAACACGGAATAATTTATAATGCTTTTCCATTTATTTGATTGTTACTTTAAACACCTCAACGTTTTCAATAAAGCCAACGAGTTCATCATTTGGTTCTACCTTTGAAACACCCGACGGGGTTCCTGTAAAGATAATATCTCCGATCTTTAAAGTAAAATATTTTGAGATATATTCGATAAGTTCATCGATTTTCCATAGCATCTGCTTTGTATTGCCTTGTTGCACAGCAACATTGTTCTTTTTTAATGAAAAATTAATTTCGTTTAGATCTTTAAATTCGGTTTTTGGCAGCCATTTGCCTACCACCGCTGCGCCATCAAAAGCTTTTGCTTTTTCCCAAGGCAAACCCTTGGATTTGAGCTCGTTTTGCAAATCTCGAGCCGTAAAATCTATGCCCAGACCGATTTCGTCATAATATTTATGGGCAAATTTTTTATCTATGTATTTTCCAACTTTGTTGATTTTTACCAAAATTTCGACCTCGTGATGGACGTCATTCGAAAAATCCGGGATGAAAAAAGGTTGCTTTTTTAATAGGATAGCTGTGTCCGGCTTTAAGAACACAACCGGGTCGGTTGGTCGTTCGTTAGCCAGTTCCTTGATGTGGTCTGTGTAGTTGCGACCTATGCAGATGAGTTTCATGTATAAGTTTGAAGTTTGAAGCACGAAGCTTGGAGATTATTTTAGAGCCGAGAATCAAGATCGCTACGCTGCTGGAATCTGGACTTTTTTAGTTTGATAAATTTAATGAAATAAAAGTTGATGTTGAGTTGTTTTGTTGTTAAGTTGTTTTGCCACAAATGCAAGAATGATTTCTAGTTTGATAAAGTTAGGGAAATTGTTGGGATTACTTTTTCTTCACTTCAAAATTTATTTGCTGAATAAAAAATCCATTCGCCAGAATTATATATAGCAACTCTAAATTCTCCTTGCTTTGCACAAATTCCAGAAAATGTTGGGCTATATTTTATTCTTCTTCTTATGACCACATAACAATTAATTAATAGATTGCTAATCTAAAGGTTTCACAGAGAAAAGCTGCAAACTGCGACTGCGACTGCGACTAAATCAATCCAATTTATTATTAAACGCCTTCAACTTAATGGCTGTAAGTACTTTTTTAGTCTATAAAGGAAAATCCGCATTGAGCAACCATCCGAAATAACCGGGCTCGTCGT
>JBBSLN010000487.1:0-2497 GCA_038255205.1 Flavobacteriales bacterium | reverse complement strand
TGAAAACAGGCATGAAAATCTATGCCGATTTTAAAGGTAATGCCACTAATTATGATATTGCGGCCATTGTAGATGAAGGCGTTGTGGTTTATGACAATAAAACCTATCTCATTGGCGATTTAAATGCTTTGGCACATGTACGGAAAGACACTACTTCGGTTTCCATTAAAAATAAAATGGTAGATGTGTTATTGCAGTCGAATGCTGACCCGCAAACCTTCAGCAAAGCCTTGCAGCGTCATGTCGTTAGTTATTTCTATCGTGACGAAAAAGTCCCGGATAGCATTACAAATCCCGTGAATTTAAAATTGCGCGGCAAAATAATACAGGCACCTATTCTCAATGAAGTCTTTTTAGTCAATGTACAAGATTTGGATACCGTAAAAATTGCGGTCGATTTTCATGAAGCTGAACGGCAGTTAAAAGCCAATGTTACAGCACCGCACATCAATTATAGTAATTATGAACTGGACAGTCTAGCGTTTTCTATGGTTACCGATAAAGACAAATTCAACTTTGACCTTGGCTTCAATGAAATAAAAGCGGGGCCCATCAATATCCAAAAAACTATTGTTAGAGGCAATCAAGTCAATAATGAATTGTCACTCGATTTTATCGCCTACCATGAGAAAGAAAAGATGATTCAAATCGGCAGTAAAATTACGGGAAGTCGTGAACGCTTGCGTTTTCATGTGTTGCCTGAAGATTTGATTTTGAACAAAACCCCTTGGAATACGCCTGAGACCAACGAAATTATCTATACGGAAAACAAATTGGCCTTTAATGATTTTAGGTTTAGCAAAGGTGACCAATCGGTTGAAATTACCGATAAATTACCTTCCATTTCAAAAGACCATATTGCCATCGACTTTAAGAATTTTAAGTTGAGCGAATTTTTAAGCTATCTGAATCCTGATGATAAATTGGCTACTGGTAACCTCAACGGCGATTTTGTACTTGAAGAACCTTTTACAGATACTGGCATTGTGGCTGATTTGGATATTTCACAGTTGAGTTTTATGCAGGTGGACATGGGCACTTTGAGTCTCAATGCGAAATCATTGGGTGGAAATAGTTATGATTTCAATGCCGAAATGAAAGGTGGAGAAATCGATTTGGACTTGAAAGGTGACTACATTGCAAATGAAAAGGGTGCCAACCTAGATTTGAATTTGGACATCAATCAATTCAATATGAAAGCCCTAACAGGATTTTCACAGGGAGAAATAACAGAAACTGATGGCAGTTTTTCAGGGAAATTCAAATTATCCGGCACTATTGCAGAACCAAAATATGAAGGCAACCTCAACTTTAATGACGCTGATTTTAAAATTGCCATGTTCAATGCGTCCTTTACGTTAGCAAATGAAAATTTAAAAGTAAACAACGATGGATTGTTCATGGATAACTTTACCATTCGAGATGAAAACCAAAACACATTGGTCGCTTCTGGCAAAATAGGAACAGAATCATTAATCAACCCAACCTTTGATTTAAAAGTAAAAGCCAATAAATTTCAAGTGATAAATGCCACTAAAGAGGATAATGATTTCCTCTATGGAAAGGTAACTTTTGATGCTATTGCCGAAATAAAGGGCGACTTACAAATTCCGATAATTGATATGAATCTAACGGTTGGTTCAGATACCAACGTGACCTACGTGATGCCATCTGCGACCGTAAATGTTGAAGAACGTGATGGTGTGGTCGTTTTCGTCAACCGAGAAAATCCGGATGCGATATTAACAAGAACTGAAGAGGAATCCGCAACCATCAAAGGGTTTGATATTTCGGCCTACTTACAAATAGGCAAAGAAGCTACTGTAACCATCGTAATTGACGAGGAAACAGGAGATAATTTCAAGGTTTCTGGCGAAGGTGATTTAAACTTTAACATGAATCCAAACGGAAACATGACGCTTTCGGGTGTATATGAAGTTCAGGATGGTCATTACGAATTGAATCTCTACAATTTGGTGAATCGTAAATTCAATATTGTTTCTGGAAGTCGCGTGTCATGGTCAGGTGATCCATTTGATGCCAAATTGGATATCAAAGCACTATATAAAGTTGAAACATCTGCCTCGTCTTTGATGGCTCCTGTGTTTTCAGAAGAAGATACTTCAGTTACTGGAAAATTTAGACAGGTTTTACCATTTTATGTGTACCTTAATATCGATGGCCAACTGACAGAACCTAAAATCAATTTCAATCTCGATATGCCAGAAGACGAACAAGGTGCAATCGGCGGTCAAGTGTATGGAAGAGTTCAACAGTTGAATCAACAAGAAGACGAGTTGAATCGACAGGTGTTTTCGCTATTGGTGTTGAATCGATTTTATCCAGACCCAGGAAGTGATGGAAGTGCTGGAGGCGTAGCTTCCATTGCTAGAGATAATTTAAATGATGCCGTTTCCGACCAACTCAATGTGTTTTCTGATAAATTATTGGGCAATTCTGGTTTTGACCTCAATTTTGGTTTGGACAGTTATACGGA
>JBBSLN010000486.1:0-2499 GCA_038255205.1 Flavobacteriales bacterium | reverse complement strand
GGCGTTTGAAGAATGGGTTTCCAGTTGTCATTGACATATTTATTGATAAGGGTTTCAGGCCGTATCAAGTTGCTTCGGTATTTTTCATCCCAACAGCTTATAAATGCCTCAAATATGGCAATGGATGTTTTGGTGTAAGCATAAACCGCATCATCAAAACTCACCTTGTTTTTTTTGCAAGCGATTTTAGTAATCCCTATCCAATGCGCACCGGGAGTGATTTTTTTTGTTGCGAACATTAAATGGCCTCTCGTGACCGTCACGTAGGGATTACAATCCCAGAACTGTGCAATTTGGATTTCTTCTGAAGTGTCGCCTTCTTCCGTAATCTTATTGCTTATATCATAAACTTCCATTAATTCTTTATGGAATTGGCTGCCTTCTTCCATGGAAAATTTTGGAGGTGGAATGGGTTTAAATTGGGATGCCGAATCTAAAACGAATGTTCTTATTTTATTCCAATGCGGCTCCAGCCCATCCATATAGGACGGCGGTGTAGGCTCCCATCTAGCAATGTCATCAGAATCGATGTTGAATTTTGACATGGTTCTGGTTTGCTTGTAATTATCTGCATTCATCCATTGAACAATATGTTTGGTAACTTCCAATGCATAATCTTTAGAGTTCCTAAAAATTTCCGGATTCTTGTGTTCCCAAATGTTATATAGACTATCTCGGTAGGCCGTCATCTGATCTTCAGAAAACACCAGTTGCCTGCTCAAATCCATGTGGGCAATCAAGGCAGCCAATTGAAAGTTGATTTGGTCAGGGGTTTTAGGTTTAGGAATCTGGGTCAATTCTGATACTTGTCCACTCAATGATTTGTACCGAGGGTTTTGCATGGCAATAATTTCATAAGCAGCAATATTGGGATAAGCAAAAATGCGACTTGCCACCGGCGGCGAAAAAATATCGTGGACCATGATGTCTACAACTTTATCCACGGCGTTATGATAATCGTTTTGTGTGATGACGATAGCTTCCGACTTTTTGCACGATGACAAAAGAACCAATCCTATCAGTACGATATAAAATTTCATGACTACTTAATTTAATATACTATAAACTTCTGCTTTGCTGTTATTGAAGGTAACCAAAAGATACGGTTTGTCTTTTAAATGGATGACACTTATTTTTTTTACTGCTTTTTTACTTAAATTTATTCCTAATTGTGTTCCTAGTGTGATTGATTTCGAATTTTTGATAAGTGCTCCAGAAAAGGCATCCAGACGTCCATGGAATGGTGTTACCCCTAAGTAATTTCCTGAAGCAAAGACATCGTCCTTTTTGTCGCCATCAAAATCGTATTTTAAAAATGAGGTGATGGGCGAAACCTGTAATTCATTTGTGAAAGGCACGAATTTAAAAGTGCCCTTATCATTTTCCAAATAACCGGATTGGAGGGTATGTGCTTCTAATTTTTTGGCGTCTTTAATCATATTTTTATCCAAAATTGAGGTTATCGGCTGACCAGCAAACGTTTTATATGAATTGAATTTTTTCTTTAAAAACACCAATTGGCTCGATAGCTCATCCAAGCCTAAAATCGGATAGTAGAGTTCGTTTTTTGCCGTACAAACTATGGTTTCAGTCTGCCCATTCCCATCAAAATCGCTATAATACATGAGCATAGGATACTCTTCTGAAGCTTTAAATTTTGTATTCATGCCCCAATTGCCGAGCAAATAATCTGTATCGCCATCATTATCAATATCAAAGGGTGCTATGGCTTGCCAAAGACCGTTGAGGTTAATTAATTTTGTTGTTTCAACAAATTTTCCATTTGTGTTTTTATAGAATTTAGGGGACATCCACTCACCGACCACAATCAAATCCTTGAATCCATCCCCATCAAAATCATCCCAAACGGCATCGGTTACCATTCCCATTTGGTAGGCGCCATCTGCAATTGAGAATGTTCCGTTGTTATTGGTCAAAATATAGGAATTTGGGATTTTACCAAAATCATTCGTAACGGCATAACCACCAACAAACAGATCCAAATCCCCATCGTTATCAAAATCACATGCTTTTACCACCGAGGCATTTTCAAAGTATTCAGGCAAGTGCTGTGACGCGTAGCCAACACCCTTATTTTGTGTATAATAGCTGTCCTGTAAAGGTTTCATTTTGTTATAAAAATCACCGCCACCAGTTGCAATAAACAAATCATTTTTTTTGTCATTATTTAAATCCGCTATCAAGGCTGACACATCTTCCTTAATGGAATCATTCGCAAATACCGTAAAGGTCGTTTCTACGTAGCTCGTATCAGCCTGTAAGTAAACTTTGGACGTTTTATATTTTGAGCCACCAAAGAATACATCCTCCTTGCCGTCTCCATTCAAATCACCTATGGCCATTGCAGGCCCCTTGTCGGAAATTTTATATGGTATTAGTTTTTGCCTTAAAAAATCGATGTTATTATCTTCTTCATGGGTAAAATCAATTCCCAGATTACCTTCCACTTTTTCAAACATTCTGTTTTTGAGAGCAACT
>JBBSLN010000485.1:0-2503 GCA_038255205.1 Flavobacteriales bacterium | reverse complement strand
GCAAATATGATGTTTGGATTTTTTCCACCCAATTCCAAAGACAATTTTTTGAACATTGGTGCGGCTACTTTTGCAATATGTGCTCCTGTTGCCGTTCCTCCAGTAAAACTAATGGCTTTGATGTCAGGATGTTCAATAATGGCTTGCCCTGTGGTGGTTCCCAATCCATGAACAATATTCAATACGCCATTTGGCAGTCCTGCTTCTGTACAAATTTCACCCAATAAATAGGCTGTCATTGGCGTGATTTCACTTGGTTTGGCAACGACGCAATTACCAGCAGCAATGGCTGGAGCGATTTTCCAAGTAAAGAGATAGAGTGGAAGGTTCCATGGTGAAATGCAGCCGACAACTCCAATAGATTGGCGTAAGGTATAATTTATGGCATCCTGTCCAACACTTTCGTGACTTTCGCTTGAAAACTGTGTTATGGCATTTCCAAAAAACCGAAAATTACTCGCGGCTCTTGGTATATCAACTTCTTTTGCTAATGATATTGGTTTGCCATTGTCTTTGCTTTCGGCTTCTGCAAACCTTTGTAAGTTGGCTTCCAATAATTCGGAAATCTTTATTAATAATCTGCTTCGTTCTTCCAAAGTTGTTTGCGACCAACTTGGAAAAGCTGATTTTGCAGCGATATAGGCGTTCTCCACATCCTCTTTTGACGAATTTGGGATTTGTCCATAGACTTCACCATTGGCAGGACAAAAATTGTCGATCCAATTATTTTGAACTGGATTGATGTATGCTCCGTTGATGTAGTTTTGTATGGTTACCACGAATTCACGAATTTTATGTTGTGAGACCTTTCAGGTTTTAAAAAACCTGAAAGGTCTGTTTAGTTATTGCATTTGAAATTAACCTCCCAATCACGAGATTACTGCTTTTTCAGGAATGCGACCACCTTAATCTCCACCACCAAATCGGGATGTGGCAATTGATGCACAGCTACAGTCGTTCTGGTCGGGCCGGTTTCTTTATTAAAAAATTCGGCATAAGCTTTATTATAACCTGCAAAATCATTCATGTTCACTAAAAATGAAGTTACGTCAACGACGTCTTTCAATGTAGCACCCTCTTTGGAGAGATTCTTTTCGATGTTTAATATGACTTCACGAGTTTGTGATTCAATATTCAGACGCTTGGTTCCCATCTCGTCAATAATGTCTACACCTGCAATGGTATTATCTGCACGACGCGAACTTGTGCCTGATACAAATATAAAATCACCAACACGTTTTGTGTGTGGATACGCGCCTCTGGGAGTTACATTACTTCCTGCGTCCCGATAGCTATCGGGAGCAGGAATCTCATTTTGGTTTTTATTCATATTTTGAATTTTGTTTTAGACCTATAAGTTTTTTAAAACCTTGCAGGTCGGTCGGTTGTCGAAACCTCACAGGTTTTCAAAACCTGTGAGGTTTGATTACTATTAATGTTTAAAATTTTTAGCTACTCTATCGTCATCTAAAATTTCTTCTGTGACGGCTTTTACTTTTTCTAAATTAGTTTTTAAATCGTCATTGAGATTGATTTCCTTATCCGTCAGCATATTTAAAATAGCCTTGTCTTGGGCGCGACCTCTTAACATCGCTTCTCTGTAACCAATATCTTCATTGAACGTCACCAAAGAATATTTAGAAGAATAATCATTTGGGAAATTCTTTTCAAAAGCCATCTCCAAGGTACGCTTTTCTCTAAAGATAGCATTGTTGACATGACCTTTCATTTCGTGGAAATTGTCAATCGCTAAATCGGCAATGGCGTCGGTGTCTTTTTTACGGTTCTTTTCATAGATTTTAAAAATGGTTTCCCAATCGGTATGACCTTCGTCTAACACTTTATCAAATTCGACCACATCTTCAAAAGACGCGTTCATCCCTTGTCCATAAAAAGGAACAATAGCATGTGCAGCATCTCCCATGAGTAGTGTGTTGCCTTTGTAATGCCACGGCGAGCATTTTACAGTCCCCAGAGGAGCTGTTGGATTTGCAAAGAAATCATCAACTAGATTTGGCATTAATTCTAAAGCATCTTTGAAGTATATTTCAAAAAATTCCAATACACGTTCTTTTGTATTCAAATTATTAAAATTGTACTCACCTTCATCAAAACTTAAGAACAATGTTACGGTAAAACTACCATCTAAATTAGGAAGTGCAATCACCATAAAAGAGTCTCTTCCCCAAATGTGCAAGGCATTTTTATAAGTTTTATAATCGCCATTGTCTGTTGGAAGAATGCTCAATTCTTTGTATCCATGGGTTAGCCAATCCTGTGAAAAACTAAACAAGAATTTTTTGCTCAAAAAATAACTTTTCCGCATGGCGGAACCAGCACCATCAGTGGCAATCATAGCATCAGCATCTTCTACAAATTCGTGCTTGGTTTCATAATCTTGGAATGTCGCGGTGGTCTTTTCAAAATCAACCGATTCGCACTTTTTATTGAAATGAAAGGTGACATTATCATGCTTTTCGGCTTCATCCAATAACAATGCATT
>JBBSLN010000484.1:0-2509 GCA_038255205.1 Flavobacteriales bacterium | reverse complement strand
TTCGGGCGTGACGGGAGGACGACCAGACATGATTGAAACGATAGCCAGAGCTGGGGTGGTTAACAATGTAGATGGTTTATTTATCGAGACTCATTTTGACCCATCAAATGCTAAAAGCGATGGTGCCAATATGTTGCATTTGGACTATTTGGAAAAGTTGATGACGAACTTGGTCGAGATACGAAAAACGGTGAATGGTCTGCGGTAAGCAAAGTTCAGGGTTCAGGGTTCAGGGTTCAGTAAATCAAAAATAAATAACAACCATAAATAATAATTACTTTGGAAGTAGATATTCGGCAAGCAACATTAGAAGATATTCCATATATCACTTCAATTTTTAGGGATACAATCGTCCATATCAATTCTAGGGATTATTCGGATAAGCAAATTAAAGTATGGTCATCTGGGGCAAATGACACTGACAAATGGGAAGAACGAATTAAAAATGCCTATTTCATTGTCGCTGTAAATAGAAACAACATAGTTGGTTTTGCTTACCTAATAAAAGGTTATTATTTCGATGGATTGTTCGTGCATAAAGACTTTCAGCACAAAGGGGTCGGAACACATTTAATGCGCATCATCGAGTCGAAAGTTATTTCGGAAGGATTTGAAATTATAAAATCTGATGTTAGCAAGTCAGCACTCGCTTTCTTTGAAAATCAATACTATGATGTTGAAAAGAAACAGATGAAAAACATCAAGGGGATGAACTTCGAGAATTATTTGGTTTCAAAAGAATTGTAACTATTTCAAAAATGAGGTGTTCTTGGGGGATTCCACCTCTTTTAAAATGCTTATAAAAACACTATCATTAATCTCTTCCAAATTTCTATAACGCAACGATCTTATCTGTTGCCTTTTTTCAGATACTAAATGCTCGGCATACATTATCACATGTTGTGAATGAAAAATTCCACTTCGACATAATCCTTGCTTTGGTTTAGGTATCAAATAGGACGTGTTCCAATATAATAGCAAGGTATTCTCCATTTATATTCCATATGAGCATCTGGAAAAGTATGCTCAATCAATATCTGTAAGTGCAGCAATATAGACTTAAAAGGTTCTGGTTGCTTAAGTATGTACTCTTAGGCTGGTTTCAATTTTTAAAACTACTTTCCATCCACATAATTCCTCAAATACGAAAAGCGCTCTGTCAACTTTCCGTTCTGTGTGATTTTTGCTCGCTTTAGTATGCCTCGCTCATCATTATTGAAGAATGCAGGGATAACATTATCCAAAAACATATCTCCAAATCCTTCACTTGCATCCTTGGGTAATTCACAAGGTAAATTGTCCACTGCCATAACAGTGATAGCCTTTGGAGCATCAAAAGCAACTTCGCTTTCAGTTTGTGCATCATACCCGTAAAATGGGATTGCAATGGTTGAGGCCCTTAAGGTAGAAGCAACAGGCCCATCAACATCACAACTGATATCCGCCACGAGATTAATATTGAAATCTGGCGACTTGGCGTCTTTGCGAGAAAATAAATAAGGAGCATTGTTCCCATAAAAATGGCCTGCTATGAACATGTCGGATTCTTTGGCGTAGGGCATAAAATTACTTTCGTAACCTGATGGGTCTTTATAAAATTCCCACTTATCGCCTACTTTCCCATCTTTTCTTTTGCTATATTCCATGACATCTACCATGCAATAAACGGGTTCCGTAAATTTTGATGTTAAATACAATGCATCATTGACTTCCTTTATTTTAAGATGGTCGAGGATTTCCTTGGCACCAAACGCCACTTTACCAGTACCAGATAAAAGGATTTTTATATTTGGAAGCTTAATTTTATCTAATTCTGATTTGACTTTATCCAAATCCTTTAAGGTTTCCACTTTCGGAAGATTGAATAAGCCATCCCTTAAACCCATTGCTCGGAAACCATTATAGGCTCCTACCAAACCAGCATAGCGACCAAAACCTATCAATCGTTCCCCACTTTTTTTCACAATAGTTTCATGGTCATAAAACTCTATATTTTTTTCAAGAATAGCCTTTAGAAGTTTTTGATTATAGGGCTGTTTTTTGATGGTATGCGAAAAGAAAAAATATTTTTTATTTGGAATCAAGGCATCAATTGGAACTTCTTTGACACCAATCATGACATCTGCGTCAGATACATCATCCGTAACTTTGAACCCAGCTTTTTCGTATTCTGAATCCGAAAAAATACGAATATCACTTGACTCCACAACAAAAAGTGCATTTGGGAATAGCAATTGTGCCTCGGCAAGCTTTTCTGGGGAGAATACGACTCGACGGTCTGGTGGATTTTTGCGTTCTTTTATGATGGCGAATTTTATGCTCATATGAAATTGCTAAATTTTCACGAAAATAAGCCGATTTGTAGGCATAAACAAACAATCGACAGTTAAAAATCAGGAATCGATCCGTTGCACTTCGGATTCACTTTTAAGGACATAATCGCCATCAACTTGCTTTATATAAAGCGCCTTGTCGCCTCTATCACCATTTCGGGTGACCATTGTGCTTT
>JBBSLN010000483.1:0-2515 GCA_038255205.1 Flavobacteriales bacterium | reverse complement strand
TAGGTTTGATTTTTAAATATCTATTTACGAAAGATTTTGGAAATTTTTCATAGCCCTTAATTATAATGGAATCAATGGTTCTTTTTTGAAAACTCTCTGAAATTATTAAATCGGCGAATAAATTATTATTGTCCTGTATTTTGATATTTGTTAATTGCAAACTCGAAAATGGATCACCTTGATTTGAAAATTCGGCATTCAATAGTTTCAGCGTTGCTTCCAATGTACCGATATCGATTTCCACATAATTTTCTTTGAGGTCTGTTGAAACCAGTTTTAGAATTTTTCTGTTTATAGAATTATCAAAGTATATGCGAATCGTCTGATATCGGTTTTTCAAATTATAGGATGCCAAATACGAGGAGTCATTTTGTTTTTTTACACCTAAAAGTTCATTTTCAATGTATCCAAAATTGGTCAATCTCTGCTTTATTAAATCAACCTCGTCTTGAAGCGATGCAAAATCCTTGAATGTTCTCTGATAATATAAGGAATCTATGAATTGTGTTTCTTTTTCTGAAGTCCCTTTTGCCGAAAGATAAAGTGATTGCGAATGGATGTTCATTTGAAACATCCATCCCAAAAACAGTAGAACAGCAACATTTTTTGAAGGCATAAAAGGAAATCTGTTTTTCAAAACTAACGGAAATAAAGGACTAAAAATATGTCGAATGTTAAATAATTAAATAAACTTTTAAAAATTAATCGTTTTACGTTTGAAAAACTGAAATTAATTTCTACCTGTGCAGCCCTCTAAATTGAGGATTTAAACAAAATTATATAGAAATATATGCCAACGATTTCACAATTAGTACGAAAAGGAAGAACCAAAATAACCAAGAAGAGTAAATCGGTTGCTTTAGATTCGTGTCCACAAAGACGTGGGGTTTGTACGCGTGTTTACACTACTACACCTAAAAAACCTAACTCTGCAATGCGTAAAGTTGCAAGGGTAAGGTTGACAAATGGTAATGAAGTGAACGCTTATATCCCAGGTGAAGGTCACAATCTACAAGAGCACTCGATAGTATTGGTTAGAGGTGGAAGGGTAAAGGATTTGCCAGGAGTTAGATATCACATCGTTCGTGGTGCCTTGGACACAGCAGGTGTTTCAGGTAGAACGCAACGTAGATCTAAATATGGTGCAAAACGCCCTAAAAAGTAAAAACAAGTTAGAAGTTAGAAGTCAGAAGTTTGAAGTTTGAGAAAAACCGATAACCTATAACTTAATAACCAATAACAAATAACTTTAAGAAGAAGACATGAGAAAAAGAGCAGCGAAAAAAAGACCGCTTTTACCAGATCCACGTTTCAATGATCAGTTAGTAACTCGTTTTGTTAACATGATGATGTGGGATGGAAAGAAGTCGGTAGCGTTCAAAGTATTCTATGATGCAATTGATATTGTAGATGCAAAAAAAGGTGAAACAGAAAAAACAGCTTTAGAAACTTGGAAAGATGCCTTGTCTAACGTTATGCCTCACGTAGAAGTACGTAGCCGTCGCGTTGGTGGTGCAACATTCCAGATTCCAATGCAAATCCGTCCAGACCGTAAAGTATCAACAGCCATGAAATGGTTGATCAGTTACTCACGTAAAAGAAATGAGAAATCCATGCCAGCAAAATTAGCGGCTGAAATCTTGGCTGCGGCTAAAGAAGAAGGTGCTGCGGTTAAAAAGCGTTTGGATACTCATAAAATGGCGGAAGCTAATAAAGCATTCTCACACTTTAGATTTTAATTTAAGATGGCAAGAGATTTAAGATATACAAGAAATATAGGTATTGCTGCTCACATTGATGCAGGAAAAACAACCACGACAGAACGTATTTTGTTCTACACTGGCGTGTCTCACAAAATTGGTGAGGTTCACGATGGTGCAGCAACAATGGACTGGATGGAGCAAGAGCAGGAGAGAGGTATTACAATTACGTCTGCTGCTACTACTTGCGAGTGGGTTTTTCCACGTTTGAATGGCGAGCCAACACCAGAATCTATAGAATATCACTTTAATATTATCGATACACCTGGTCACGTTGATTTTACGGTTGAAGTAAACCGTTCGTTGCGTGTATTGGACGGATTGGTATTCTTGTTTAGTGCTGTTGATGGTGTCGAGCCTCAATCGGAAACTAACTGGAGATTGGCTGACAATTATAAAGTGCCACGTATTGGTTTCGTTAATAAAATGGACCGTCAAGGTTCTGATTTTATGATGGTCAATAGACAAGTAAAAGAAATGTTAGGTTCTAATGCAGTGCCTATCGTATTGCCTATTGGTGATGAAATCGATTTTAAAGGCGTCGTAGATTTAGTAAAAAATAGAGCGATCATTTGGCATGATGATACTTTGGGAGCAACATTTGATATTGTTGAAATTCCTGAAGAATTGAAAGCTGAAGCGAAAGAATATAGAGCAAAATTAATTGAGGAAGTAGCGAGTTATGATGAAAGTCTTCTTGAGAAATTCATGGAAGATGAAGAATCGATTACTGAAGATGAGATTCACGCTGCGTT
>JBBSLN010000482.1:0-2517 GCA_038255205.1 Flavobacteriales bacterium | reverse complement strand
GGGCTAAAAAAAGTATTTACTTTTGGATTGATACTCTTTGCCATCGTTTATTTCGGAATGGCAGGCAACGACAACATCTATATATTCATAGGTTTATTTTTCCTATACGGAATCTACGCAGCAGCTACTGAAGGGATTTCAAAAGCATGGATTAGTAACATTTCGGATAAAAAGGATGTTGCCACGGCCATCGGAACCTATTCTGCTTTTCAAAGTTTATGCACAATGTTAGCAAGTGTTTTGGCAGGATTCATTTGGTTTCAATTTGGTGCTTCAGCCATATTTATCATAACGGGAATTGCTACGCTTGGAGTTATCACCTATTTAATATTGTATGTAAATAATTCGATTCCAGAGGAATAAATCAAAATGATTTTTGAAAAGACTAAAACTTTTCTGTAAGAAATTTACAAATTTTTATGGTTGTTAATTTTTATGGCACTATATTTGTCTTAACAATTATAATTAATTTAATATTTATTACAATGAGTAAAGGAACAGTAAAATTTTTCAACGATGCCAAAGGATTTGGTTTCATCACTGAAGAAGGAAACAACAAAGAACATTTTGTTCACATTTCTGGATTGATCGACGAAGTTCGCGAAGGCGATGAAGTTGAATTCGATCTACAAGAAGGAAAAAAAGGATTAAACGCAGTAAACGTCAAAGTAATTTAACATATACGCATTAACTTTTTTAATTGTAAAACCCTGCAACGTAAAGTTGCAGGGTTTTTTATTGTGTATATATGATATTATTATTGAGCAGTAATGGTCACTCTAATGGTATTAGCCGTTGCAGGCACATTCATCTGTGATGCAGGCGTAATCAATCGAACGTTCAAATTGGAATAGGCCGGACCCGTATTTAAGCCAGGTTGTCTTATTAACTGAAACAATCCAGCTCCTTGATATCCATCAGCTTGGTTTCCAGAATCGTATGAAAAAATTGACTTGTCACGTCTCCCATCGCAGGCATTCCATTGGAAAACAATGGTAATCCGTCAGCACTAAAGGCATAAAACCAATCATTACTTTGAATAAACATGGTTGCCAATGATAAATTTTCACCTTCTGAAGCGGTAAATGAAAATTGATAGCTTACATCAGAAAATAGTGGTGCTGGAGAAGTTGTTCCCATTTGTGTATTGGAAACTCCTGATTAAAATATGGGTTTTGGTACGACAACATTTTAAATCGTAAGAGTAAAATTTGCTGTTTGATTCCCGTTAGTGTTGCCATCATCATCAGATGAGCAGGCGGTAAATAGCAAAGCCACTCCAAAAAGTTGCGGCATGCATAATTTTTTGATGGATGTGTTATTATAAGTTAATGAATAATTCAGTCGGGATAAATTTTTGGTACTTTCAATAATGTTAAAATCAATAATTATTCTTTAAGACTTAAAAAACATCATTTATTATATGACTGCTATTATTTTAAGTCATAATTATCATTGTAAGTAAAAACAAGTATCTTTAAGTATATCTAATAAAGACGATTTAAAAAAATAAAATTTATTAACCTAAAAAAGATTTATGATGAAAGTATTAAATGCAAAAGTCCATGGCATCATTGATTATTTAGTAGTCGTTTTCTTATGGGCTTCGCCTACCCTATTTGAAATGCCGGAAATGACCACAATGTTCACTTATATTTTGGGTGGAATACATTTGATTTTGACCATTCTTACGAATTTCCCATTGGGGCTCATTAAAGTAATTCCCTTTAAAGTTCATGGCATCATTGAATTGATTGTTTCAATTGCTTTGGTTGGAATTGCCTTTTATTTGGGAAATTTAGAAGGCGGTTTATCTCGAAACTTTTATCTAGGCTTTGCCGTCGCAGTCTTTTTGACTTGGCTGCTGACGTCTTATGAAGCAGATTCAACATCATTGAATTAAATAAAAAAACCTGTATCGACTGAGTCAATACAGGTTTTTTTAAAGTTTGAAGATATCCTATTTTTTGATAAGCTTTATAACTGTTTTAGCATTTCTGGAATTCACAGACATGAAATATACTCCAGAAGCTATGTTGTTTATATCGATTTCCTTTTCATTTTGCATCGAGGATAAATCTATTATTTTTATGGAACGGCCGTTCATATCAAAAATTTCAGCTTTAACCAAATCTATATCTTTGATTTTCTTAAGAATAAATATACCATTGGTTGGATTTGGATAGATTTTTACGCCACTTTCAATGAAATTAGCATCTGCTATAGATAATGTAGCTGAACAGTTATAGATGACAATTTCGTCAATATACCATCCATCGTTGCCATTACAACCATCCGTACCAAGCTCAAATCTAAATTGGATATTAGAATTTGCAGTTACACCAATTGCAGACAAGTTGATGATACTTTGTCCCCAAGTACTCGTGGTAGTGCCACCATCGGTTCCTGTAAAAGCAACTTCACCTTGCATTGGATTGTCATTATTTTGGGCCGTTGTGTTTAATGAACCATTATAAGGGTTGGCTAAAAAAGCACTACTTGGTAAAATAGTCCATG
>JBBSLN010000481.1:0-2524 GCA_038255205.1 Flavobacteriales bacterium | reverse complement strand
TCGATTTACCAAAACAGCAGTCTTAAATTGCTTCATAGGAACATCTAAAAAATGCTTTACACCATAAATAAGAGTGCTGCCCGAGTTGAGTACATCATCAATCAATACGATAGATTGATCACGGTATTGTTCTGGTTTTAAGGATGTAGTAATCTGTGTTAAAGGATTTTTTTTATCAATGGTCACTCTACACAAAATTGAATTGATTTGAGAAATTTTATCGAGACAAGATTTTAATTTTTTTGCTAATATGTAACCATTGGTGTCAATTCCGGCAAGAATGACTTCCGTTTCGTCCACATTGCCTTCATAAATCTGATAAGCGATTCGCTTAATTTTATGATTGATTTCATTATGATTTAAAATGATATGTTTTGTAGATGTCATGCCCATTGTATTTAGTCAAATATAAAAAAGAGTTTTTTTAATCCGCTTCTTTATCTTCATTAAAATCATCAATATCGCGTCGGTCCTTCTTGGTGGGTCTTCCAACACCTTTCTTGCGATAGTAATCTTTAGAATATTTCAGCATTTCCTGCGCTTCAAAGGCTTCCTTTGGTGTCGTATCAGTTCTGTAAAGATCCACTAATTTTGCCCCGACACGATTTGGAGGAATTTCATTTACAGTTAGTTGATAATGGATTTGGTCTTTTCGTAAATTTATTTTATCCGTTGGATATACCTCACGACTTGGTTTCACCACTTGTTCATTGACCTTTATATGTCCTTTTTTACAGGCTTCAGTAGCTATAGTTCGTGTTTTGTAATATCTAACGCACCAAAGAAATTTATCGATTCGCATATAAAAAGTATAAAAACTACGTTAATGTTATTGTACAAAAATATTATATTATTGTATCTTGCGCACCAAAAATAAGCAATAATGAACTTTAGAAAAATAACCCTTTGTGCGCTTTCTTTGCTCGCATTGGTTACTTCATGTAAAAAAGATGATGATAACGACGGGCCAACATTTGTTGAAGCCGATAGAACAGAACAACAAATCATTGATGGCGACTCTTTGATAGGGTATTTAGAAACACACTATTATAATTCGGGAGCATTTACGACGCCAGGAAATTACCACGTGGAAGATATTATTATCACAGAACTACCTAAAGATAATGCGGGTAATTATTTACCTATGCCAGATCCTGATAACAATACATTATTGAGGGAAGCTGTTGAGACTAAAACGACAACTCATCTTGGTGCCGACTATAATTATTATTTTTTGAAATTAAATGAAGGTGGCGGGGATAGGCCACATTTTTCTGATGATGTAAGGGTCAATTATTCTGGAATGCTTCAGACTGATGAGATCTTTGATAGTGCTGTGAATCCGGTGAATTTTGATTTATTGAATCTCGTCCAAGGTTGGCGTCTAGTCATGCCTGAATTTAGGGGAGCAGTTGGAAATGATGTTGAGGAAGATGGTACTTTAAGCTATAATAATTATGGGTTGGGGGTCATGTTCTTGCCATCGGGTCTTGCTTATTTTGGATCACCTCCATTGGGCGTTACCAGATATGCCAATCTTATATTTAAATTTGAATTGTATCAAACCGAAATTAATGATCATGACAATGATGGAATTCCATCTTATATTGAAGATCTGAATGGTAATAAGAATCTTTTTGATGATGATACAGATGGGGATGCTATTCCGAACTTCATAGATTCTGACGATGATGGGGATAGAGTCTTAACAATTAATGAGTTAGAACATATTACCTATTTAATAGATACAAATGTAGGTGAAATTGAGCCTGTTTTAGCCAATGGAGAATATAAAAGAAGCAGAACTCAAAATAATGGAATGATAACGCTTAAGACAGTGAAAGTTGTAGATTCTGATTCCAATAGTGTTCCAGACTATTTACAAAATTCAATTGCTATTAATAATAATAATAATTAATAATCATTACATTATGTCACAATTAACAGTGCACATATAAAGGACAAAAAAGCCGCATGACGCGGCTTTCTTTGTTTTATAACATAAGTGATAAACTTAATATAAGTTGTTCTGGCCTGGTATCAATCCTACTCACTACACCTGAACCGATATTGTTATTGATGAAAATCGCTTCATTGTCACTAAAACCGCGTTCATAACGTAAGTCAATTCCAAACTTGTTTAAATTAAGTCCTATCCCAAAATTGAGGCCAATTGAAAAATCATCTTGGACATCATCGATGGTGACACCATTAAATTCGGTACCTACGATATACTGTAGTGAAGGGCCACCGAAAACACTGATTGGGCCTAGAACTTTTACACCCACTAAAAGAGGAGCATCAAATTTTTTCATTCTGAAGTCTTCATTATCATAGGAACTTTTAGTGCTCGTGTAAATCAATTCAGGTTTGAAATAAAGTTTGTCTCCTAACTTCCCGAAAACTCCTATATGATACCCTACATTTCTATCCGGATGTTTGGCATTGGATCCGATAGATTCAAAATAATCACCATTGCCGTTATAATTAAGGCCGCCTTTAATACCAAAGCCACTTCCGTTTT
>JBBSLN010000480.1:0-2526 GCA_038255205.1 Flavobacteriales bacterium | reverse complement strand
TATAATTTTCTTTATCCGCATCAATAAATACTAAATCGAAAATTTTGTCAAGACTCGGAATAATCTCCAAGGCATCACCAACATGTTGATGAATTTGTTTGCCGTAGTTTGAAGCATCAAAATACTTTCGCTGAAAATTAGTGAGCTCTTCATTAATATCTATAGTGTGTAATTCACCATCTTTTTGAAGCCCTTCAGCCAAGCATAAGGCTGAATAACCAGTATAGGTGCCAATTTCCAGAATGTATTTTGGGTTGATTAATTTCGAAATCATGCTCAATAAACGACCTTGGTAATGACCACTCAACATGCGTGGCTGCATTATTTTCTGGTAGGTTTCTCGTGTGAGTTGTTGCAATAATTCGGGTTCGTCTTCCGAATGGTTTACAATATAATCTTCTAATTCGTCTGATAAAAAGTGCATTACCCTAAAATTCTATCAATTAATTTTTGTTTAGCTACTTCGTCATCTCCGCACAGCCATTGGATGACATTGTGTTCCCAAATAGCGTCTCGCTCTTCTTCGGATATGATGTTTCTGTCCATGGCCAAATCCAAAATCTTGCCTGGATACGAAGACTGTTTGGCGCTCTCCATTTCCCCCAAAGGATACGGGTCGTCCAACCCCATAATGACCTGTTTTGAACCTTGGTTCTTAATCAATAATTGCAAGCCACCTGTATCATGAACCAATGTATCAAAGAAAATGTTTTTATGTCCAACTGCTTTACGAGGATGGCTTTTACCTTCAAATAAATCCGGTCTGCCATCAAAACCTTGGATACGACGACCTAAATTGATTTGTGCCAATTGTCCTCCATGAGCAAAGCAAGTTCTCATATTGGGGTATTTGTCTTGATATCCATTTAATGTGAGAAAATGATAAGCATCGGCACATTGTGCTAACATCCAGATCAAATGAAAACGCCAAGACGTATTTTCTAGCTTAATGAATTTTTCACCATCATACGGATGGATTTCTACTGCCAAACTGTATTTGCTCGCCAATTCAAATATCGGTTCATTTTCTTCATCAAAAATACAGCGCCAAGTACCAATCGTGTCCATGTAATGCGTTGGTAAACACAATAATTGCATGCCTAACTCTTCCACACAGCGCTGAATTTCCCAGCATGCACCTCGCACAAACCCAGGATGCACCACAAAACCACAAGTAAACTTACTCGGATTCTCACGCTGAACTTTCGCATTAAAATCATTCTGAAAACGAAGCGCCTGCTTCATTTCCTCGACACGTAGACCATTGCCATACAATTGAGACAGATTTAAAACTACAGCATGGTCAATCTTAAACCGTTCCATCCATGTCAATTTTTCATCCAAAAAGAAACTCGAATCCGTTATAGGGCGATTCCAATCTTTTTGAAGCATGAATTTCCGGTCCTTATCTACCCAAAAGATTCCTTTGTCCTTCATGAACTGGGGAATTTCCTCTGGATAAGGAAGCAAGTGCGAGTGTCCGTTGATTCTTAATTTGCGTTTTTCCATGTTTTCTTCCCACGAAAGTGGAAATTTATTTTATATGATTTTTACCAATAACCAATAACCAATAACTAATTATCAATTTTCACTTTTTTAGGCGGTTCCATTAACTCACCACAATTAGGGCATTTGCGTTTATCTGTATCATTATAATATTTGTCAAAAATCTTTGGCATATCTGTTTCAATATTTTCGACGGTAAAATCTTCTTCATAAAGTTTTGTTGTACAATTTTCACAAAACCAAAGTAGTGCATCTCGCATCCCTTCTGGACGTTTGTATTCAATCACCAAACCAACGGTATTTGCGCCACGTTGAGGCGAATGAGGTACTTTTGGAGGTAATAAATAGATGTCACCTTCTTTGATCTGCACATCTTTTGGCGTGCCATTATCAATGATTTTCAATACGATATCACCTTCTACTTGATAAAAAAACTCTGGTGTTTCATTATAATGATAGTCCTTTCGGTTATTTGGTCCACCAACGACCATGACAATAAAATCTCCATCTTTCCAAACCACTTTATTACCAACAGGCGGTTTGAGAAGATGTCTATTCTCTTCAATCCAATCTTTAAAATTTAATGGAGAAACTAACTTGCTCATAATTAAAGGCCCATCCTAACCTTCCCAGAGGGAAGGAACTCTCAACTGGGTGGTTAAGAATTTTGTTGAACATTGATGTTTGAAATTGAATATCAACTACTGATTTTGTTTCAAAACATCTTTACGAAATAATCCTTCTAAGATACAAAGACCTCACAGGTTTTAAAAACTTGTGAGGTCTAAATTTTAAAATATTTATGAAATTTATCTTTTCACGATAGTTCCCTCCCTTTGGTTCCCTCCCTTTGGGAGGGCTAGGGTGGGATTACAGGCTCTTAGTCCTACCACCATCAACAGGAAGGTTAATTCCGTTAATAAAACCAGCACATTCACTTGCTAAAAACACCACAGCATTGGCTATTTCTTCAGGTTCGGCAAATCGTTTGGCTGGTGTCACATTTTTCATCATCGTTTC
>JBBSLN010000479.1:0-2536 GCA_038255205.1 Flavobacteriales bacterium | reverse complement strand
GACTATATCCAAAGAAATTTAATATCATCAGCGACATTAGCATCGACATTGGAATGGCAAATCCGACGAAAATAGCATTCTTGAATCCTAAAAAGAACATCAAAACCGTGACCACTAGGATGACACCAAAAATGATATTGTTCACCAAATCATCCACTTGACCAATGGTCACTGAAGATTGGTCATTGGTAATGCTAACTTTTAAATCTTTTGGAAAGTCGTTTTTTACGGCATCTTCGACAATGACACGAATTTGTTCAACCGCAGCGACCATGTTTTTGCCCACACGTTTTTTAACGTCGAGCATCACTACTGGTTCGCCATATTCACGTGCAAATGTGGTTTTGTCTTCTTCCGTAAAGGAAACTGTTGCGACATCTTTCAGATAAATCGCATTTCCATTTTCTGATTTTACAACGAAGTTTTCAAGTTCTGATGGTGATTCAATTTCGCCAAGAATTCTAATGGTGCGACGTTGTCCGCTGGCGATTAAATTTCCGGCAGACATGGTCATGTTCCCATTATTGATGGCTCCTATAATATCGTTAAAAGTGACTTTCGAAGCCATCATTTTATAAATATCTACCGCAACCTCTATTTCTTTATCTTGTGCACCGCGAATATCTGCTTTCTTGATTTCGGCCAAATCTTCAATATCATCTTGAAGCAGTTCGGCAAATTCCTTCAATTTTGCAACAGGATAATCTCCAGAAATATTGATGTTCAAAATCGGGATTTCTTCCGAAAGGCTCAACTCAAAAACATCTGGCTCTACTTTCGCGCCATTAAACGTTGGCCAATCCTCACTTGCCGTTTCACTATCAATTTCGTCTTTAACTTTTTGTTTTGCCTGCTCAACCGTTACGCCTTCATCAAACTCTACAACCACCATCGAATAATCTTCCTGCGAGGTTGAGGTAATATCCACGACATTACTGACCGTTTTGAGCTTGTCCTCAACAGGGTCTGTGATGAGTTTTTCGATATCTTCAGCCGTGTTTCCTGGGAAAATGGAGCTGATATAAATCTTTGTTTCATTGACTTCAGGGAAATTTTCACGAGGCATGTTGAAGAAAGCAGCAAGACCCAAATAGAAAATGACCAAAATCAATACATACATCGTGGTCTTATTGTTGATGGCCCACGTTGACCAAGCAAATTCTTTATGAATCTCTTTTTTGTTTTTCTTATTTGTCATTATTCGTGGATTCAATGGTTAGTACTTTCACGGTTTGTCCATCTCTTACACTTCTTGCGCCTTCTTGGATAATTTCCGCACCATCTTCGATACCTTCCAATACTTCAATGACATCGCCTTGTGTTTTGCCCGTTTTGATAATAACTTTAATCGCAACACCTTCGCCTTCTGCATTTTTATTTTTCACGACATAGACATATTGCTCACCATCTGCATTTTCAGAAATGATACTTTGAGGAATTAATACCGCTTTTTCGCTGGTATAATCATTGATTTTAAGTCGTGCTGTCAAATTTGGTTTGATTGATTTTTCTTTATTCGGAACCGCAATTTCTGCTTTAAAAGTTCTGTTGGCAGGATTGATGAAATTGCTTGCCTGACGGACTTTGGTTTCGATTGTTTTACCTAAAACAGGGAATTCAACGGTTACGCTTTTTCCTGCCGTTACATCGGCAACATAACGTTCTGGGACTTCAGTTTCAATGTACATGTCATCAAGATTTACGATGCGCATCAATTGTGACTGACCAGCGGCAACGACACTTCCTTGCTCGGTAATCACATCATCGATGGTTCCAGAAAATGGTGCGCGAACCGTTGTTTTTGAGATTTGTTGTCTCAATTGATTCACAGCTGCCGCCTGCGATTCGTAAGTTGATTTCGCTTGAAGAAATTGGATTTCACTACCAATTTTTTGGTCCCAAAGACGTTTCTGGCGTTCAAAAGTGGTTTTGGCCAAATCTGATTGAATTTGTAATTGTGCGAGCTGCTGACCCAAACCACCATCATCAATTTTTGCCAAAATTTGTCCTTTGGAAACTTTTTGTCCTGCCTTCACATAGACGTTGGTTAGAATTCCGTTGAATTCTGGAGTGATGACCAATAAATTCTTGGTAGTCACATTTCCTTGAAGTTCCAGCATATGATTGAATGCTTCGTGAACGGCTTTGAATGTAGTAATTAGAGGAATGTTTTTGGTCGTATCCAATTCCGTGATTTTCTCATCCAATAGTTTGATTTTCTCGTGAAGCGCATCTTGCTCGTTCACTAATTCAGCACGTTTTGTTCTGATGGTTTCGAGGTTGTTGCTTTCTAGAACAGTTTCGATTGTGTTGTTTTTGTCGCCTCCACAGGATGTTAGGAGAATGGATAGGGTTAAAATGGTAAGTATCTGTTTCATTTTTGTATTGGTTTGCTTCTTAATATTTTGATTTATGATTGTGCTTTAGTCAATTTTTTAACCGCAAAGGTCGCAAGGTTTTGCGCAAGGGTCGCAAAGTACTTCTCGATTTCATTGCGTTCTTTGCGCTTTTACTTTGCGTCTTTGCGGTTAACTTT
>JBBSLN010000478.1:0-2547 GCA_038255205.1 Flavobacteriales bacterium | reverse complement strand
TGGACTCGAACCAGTGACCTTCGGGTTATGAGAATTATATATTTTTGAACAAATATATGAAATACAAATATAATTCAAAACCACCAAATGAGTACACAAAGGTATTCTCAAGTTAAATTTCTTATGTTTTAATTCATATTATCGAGCCACTAATATCATTTACTTCGTTTCAGTTGAAATTCTATTCAAATAAGCCGAATATTAATTTTTAATAAAATTTTAACATTTATGTGCAAATTATGTGCAAATGAAAAAGGCTTCAGGAGTGTAAACTCTCTGAAGCCTCGTCATTACTGCTCCTCCTCTTGGGCTCGAACCAAGGACCCTCTGATTAACAGTCAGATGCTCTAACCAACTGAGCTAAGGAGGAAGGTATATAACCTTTTTTGCGGTTGCAAATATATTGTATTTTTTAAATGCAACAAATATATTTTACAAAAACTTTCTATTTAAAAACTGCTTTAAAAATGTCATTGCCGTTGGCAAACAAAACTAATGCAATCAATATGAAAAAGCCAACCATTTGGGCGTGTTCCAAAAACTTTTCTGAAGGCTTGCGACCTGAAACCATTTCGTATAACAAAAACATCACGTGGCCACCATCCAATGCAGGGATTGGCAATAAGTTCAACACACCTAACATAATGGATAGGAATGCGGTAATCTGCCAAAAGAACTCCCAACTCCAAGTGTCTGGAAAGATGTCATAAATGGCCTTAAAACCTCCCACTCCTTTGTAGGCTCCTGTACTTGGCGTGAATATTTTCTTTAACTGCCCACCATATGACGTAATCTGACCTGTAAATTTGGTAAAACCTATACCAATACTTTCTACAAAACTGTATTCTTTACGGACGATGTCGTAATATCCCACTCTTTCGATATCACTCAAACTACCGATTGGTACAATTCCAAACTTGCCATCTTTATCGACTATGAGTTCTCGTTCTAAGATCTTCCCATCTCTTAAGATTTCAACATTTACGGTTTCACCTGCAAGTGGTTTTATGCGATCTCCTATTTGGTCATAATATTTTAGTTGCTCGCCATTAATGGAAGTGATGATATCCTTTTTCTTAAGGTCTGCTGATTTATTCAATGAAGAATCAGAAACGGCCCCTATAACAAAAGGAAACCGCAATTCGAAAAATGAACGGTCATCAGAGGTACTCAATTTACCTAAATAATCCTCCGGCAAGGTTACTTCTTTTTTGCCATTTTCATTTTCGATCGTGATGGTTTCCGCCTCAATTAAGTTCTTACGAATGTCTGAATAGTTGACAATCTTTTGATCATTAATAGCAATAACGTTGTCGCCAGTTTGGATGCCTAAATCAGTCAAAATAGGGTTGGTCACATAATAACCATCTTTAATACTATCAGCTTTGATATCAATATCTCCGTAAGCAAGGGATGCAAAAACGTAAATAACGTAAGCAAGAATAAAATTAACGGTTACACCACCCAACATAATAATCAAACGTTGCCAAGTCGATTTCGAACGAAATTCCCAAGGTTGCGGTGGTTGCGCCATCTGTTCCTTGTCCATACTTTCATCAATCATTCCGGCTATTTTTACGTAACCACCCAAAGGCAACCAACCAATACCGTAAACGGTTTCGCCGATCTTCTTTTTGAACAATGAATATTTTATATCGAAAAAGAGGTAGAACTTTTCTACCCGTGTCTTGAATAATTTTGCCGGAATAAAATGCCCCAATTCATGCAGGACAATCAGCAAGGAAAGACTCAATAAAAATTGAGAAATCTTTATAACAAACTCCATTTAGCTCTAATCAAAAAATTATAAGCTGCAAAAGTAGTCTTTTAACAGCATCTAGAAAACAATTGTGAAGTTTATGGTCAATTTTTTAACAGCGATTTGGTAATCATTGGTCACTGCTATGGCGATAAGGTAAGCAGGAATGGGATATTGATGTCTGTAAAGTGTAGTCTTATTAGTGCCATTAATCACTTGTCCCATTTCCAATCCGTTTGAAACAGCGACATACTCATCACCATCGGGATTTACAATTGGCGAAGTAATATAGACGTCGATGTTATCAACCTTATCAATCAAATCCTGCTTGCACGGCCACCATCCTTTAGCACCATAAGGTTCAGAAAGTGTCCAAAGAATTGGTTTGCCACTATGCGTGTTCACTTCAAACGAACCAAAACCCGAACTTACGGGATTACCAGAATAACTGATGGTCAAAGAATCCAAAACGCCTGTGTTTTGCGTTACAGGTAAATTGATGACGAGTTCGTCATTCGAATTTTGAGAATACGTCAGAGGATTGCCTCTTTGTAAAACTTGAGAAACTGCCATATTATCCGACAAATCGAAAGTAATTTGGCTCATCGGTGATTTTGCCTCAAAATAAGAAGTTACGTCACCACTGATTTGCGCCTGGCTAGGGTTGACATTGAATTCCAAACGATGGTATTTAACGTCGTAGTTACCCGTATTTAAGTTTGCCCTGAACATCATTCTATTTAGAGCTGCTTTCGCTTCCGCTTCTTGAATGGAATTAAATGAATTGT
>JBBSLN010000477.1:0-2558 GCA_038255205.1 Flavobacteriales bacterium | reverse complement strand
TTCATAAAATCAATTCCTACAACTTAAATAGTTTGCAAATATAACTGATTTATTACGCTTTAGGTGTATTTATTTTGTTGGTAAAACGCAGACATTTACGGAAAAACCGTAAAACAAAGTCTAAAACAATTTATATATTGCAGCTATTAACAAAAACATTTTGAGAAGACCAACTTCCATTATTCTAATTTTCTGTGCCTTATTGTCAAGTGCTATCGGTTTAAGTCAAGAACTCTCTATTTCAGGTTTTATCGACGATGCCCAAGGAGATCCGGTCAGTTATGCGAATGTTTTGCTGATGAAGTCTCAAGACTCTACGGTTGTCAAAGGGGTTTCTACGGATGAAAAAGGTTTTTTTCTTTTGGATCGATTGTCTGAAGACAACTATTTGGTTAAAATAAGTTTTTTAGGCTTTAATGATGTGTACAGGTCTGTCGTATTGAATGAAAACATTGATTTGAAAACTATTACGTTAGAAGAAATTTCAGAACAATTGAATGAAATCAACATTTTAGTTAGAAGACCCACCCTGAAAAAAGAAGCCGACCGATTGGTCTTCAATATTGAGAATACAGCATTGGTTGAAGGCAATATGTTTCAGGTGTTAAAAAGCACACCGGGAATTTTGATTTTAGACAATTCGATTCAAGTTAAAAACTCAACGCCGACTATTTATATCAATGACAAAAAAGTGCATTTAAGTAATGACGAATTGGTTCAGTTACTTGAAGGGTCTTCTGCTAATAGCATAAAGTCCGTTGAGGTTATTACAAATCCATCAGCAAAATACGATGCAGAGAGTGGCGCGGTCATTAACATTGTGATGAGCAAGAATTTGGTTACTGGATATAGAGGTAACGTGTTTGCGAACTATACACAAGGTGTTTTTCCAAGGTATGAAGGAGGGATGAGCCATTTCTTTAAAAATGAAAAAATTGATTTTTTTGCCAATTACACCTATGATCAAGATAAGATCAATCGGGACCAAGACGAAATTTTTAATTATCTAGATGGCAATAATAATGTTGATCAAATCTTCAAGTCTGGAATTAATAGGAATACATGGTCAAAAATGCATAATTTCAATTTCAATTTTGACTATTCCATCAATGAAAACAACACACTGAGCTTGTCGTCAAGCATGTTGGTGATGCCTTATTTTGAGTATTTAATTAATAATAACACCGATGTTTTTGATGCCAATCAGAATTTGGACTATTATTTTAAAACAAAGAATGCTTCTGATGATGACAAATACAACCTTGGGTTTGACCTTGATTATGTGCATAAATTCAAAAAAGCCGGTGAAAGGCTTTCATTTAATGGACATTTCACGACCTATAGTTACAATCGCAATCAAAATGTGAACAGCGATTATTTCGACAGCAACAATGTTTTTCTGCAGGAAACAGCCTTTAGAACGGATAACAATCAAGATACTAAAATCTATACAGCGCAAGCAGATTACATGTTGCCAATAGGTGAGAATTCGACATTTGAGGCAGGTTTAAAAACATCAAACATCAAAAACAATAGCGATATCACACAGTTTGACAAAGATAATGGACAAGAAACTTTAGACGTAACTAATACGGACGCTTTTGATTACGACGAATCCATTTTTGCAGGCTACATCAATTATTCTAAAGATTGGAAAAAGGTGAACTTTATTGCCGGTTTAAGAGCGGAGCAAACGAACGTGAAAGGAATTTCAATTTTTGATAATATTACCAACACGCAAGATTATTTGGAGTGGTTTCCTACCGGAAGTTTGAGCTATACAGTTAATGACTATTTTTCAGTATACACAAACTATAAACGCAGTATACAACGGCCGGATTATCAGAGTTTAAACCCGTTCAAATTTTTTTTAAACGATGTGACTATTGTTAGTGGAAATCCCAATTTACAGCCTATTTTTATAGACCATGCTACGATTGGGACTTCTTTTAAGCGTTTTACTTTTGAATCGTATTATAAGATTTATGATAATAATATTTATGAAATTCCAAGGCAGGACAATCAAAACAATACGGTTACCTATACAGTTGTTAATTTAGATAAAACTACGGAATATGGATTTGATTTTATCACCTATTTTAATGTGGTAGATAATTGGTCAGTATATTTTGTCACATCCTTTTACAATTCTAAAGATGAAGGGATGTTTGATGGTAATTCCGTAAGTAAAGAAACCTGGTCTAATTATAGCATCTTGAGCAATGATTTTACTTTATTAAAAGACAGAAGTTTAAATGCGAATTTTACCTTGACTTATGTTGGGAGAAGTATTCAAGGGTTCCAGGAAGTAGGAGACAGGTTGGTTACAGATTTGTCAATTTCTAAAAGTATATTTAAAAAGAAAGGCATCATATCTTTGACGGCAGCTGATTTATTCAATACCCAAGACTACGACATTAAAACACGTTATCTAAACCAATCGAGTTCAAGTTTTACGGATATAGATAATCGCTACGTTAAATTAGGCTTCCGTTATAAGTTTGGTAATACAAGATTAGAAACTAACGAACGCACTAAAGAGCAGCAAGAAACCGATC
>JBBSLN010000476.1:0-2561 GCA_038255205.1 Flavobacteriales bacterium | reverse complement strand
GGCAAATCTAAGGATTCCTACATCGCCTTTTCCTAATTGGTAGACTTGCCTAAACTTATCCTTTTTTTTGCCAAGCAAATCATCAGATTCGCTTAAATCTTCATTTTCACATGAATACATCATCAGGCCTGCACCTGCGACTGCCAGTCCACCGACTTGCAGAAACTTTCTTCTGTCGACAGCCTTTCTTGCCGGCCCCTGAATGGTGGTTTCATAATTTTTTACAATTTTTTTCATAATAATAATGGATTAATAATTAATATATTGATAATAGCATAATAATTTAACTAAATTATTATTTACAAGGTGTAAGTTAGCCTCAATAAGATGATTTTTGTTATAATTTTATTTGGATTTGTTACATATTTCCAATGTGGAGATATTAAAAATGCAAACTTGAAAGGGTTGACGTTATCTCGCCAAATACTATTTGTTTGGCTCTTTTAATGATTTAATAGCTTGAAGAAAGATGACTGGATTACGCACTATATTGCATTAGCAATGAGAACTAACTGCTAATGTTTGATTTTTAGCTAATGTGCATTTTCCACATCATCTGTAATATCCAAATACGGGGTGCCCATATTACTGAATTCTTTTGACCTTTCCTCAAAGTTATTGTCAAAGGCCGCATTGAACTGGCTTAATACAGGCAAGCCCATTGCTAACTATAATTTAACTATACTAAAACTTTTTACCATTATTTTATCCATTTTACTACCTAAATCATAGGTTTGATTTGGCGTTTCTGCTTTTTGAGCGAATCTTAAATTTATAATTATTACACCAATACAAAGTATAATAATATCTTTTCAAAGCCATGATGTTTTCATTGTTGAATTGTCTTATCATTAGTAGCAATTGAAAAATTCAACTGTCTCAAAATAAAATCAATACAATGAATTGCGAATATTTAGAATTTGATGTGGGAAAACTGTGATTGAAGTAGCGTTATTTTCCCTTGTAGTTTATTCAGAAATAGCTGATAAGTCTCATCTTGTGGGTTAAAAGGTTTGTGGTGCAATCCTTTTTGAATACCATCCACCTCATCCATGGTTTTATAGGCGTCTTTGGAAATCCAAACAAAATTGAATTTCTCCCAAATGTAATTGATCGCTGTCATGTTAGGATGTAGCATATCCTCCGCATAAAATCGATAATCTCGAAGTTCGTCCATCATGATTTCGTATGAAGGAAAGTAAAAGGAATTGCGATTTACGATTTCAGAATTACGATTTAAAATGCTTTGGATACCAGCTATCAAATGGGCTTTACTTTGTGTGTTTTCAACAAAGCCATCTTTAATGTGTCTCACTGGTGACACTGTAAAAATAATCGTAACGTTAGGATTTTCTTGATGGATGTGGTTGACTATCAACTTTAGAGAATTTGTCACTTCCTCAACTGAAAGTAAATCCTTGACGAATTCCTTTTGCGGAACTTTATGGCAATTGGCGACTGGTAAATTAGATTTGTAATGTCTATACACCCATGCGGTTCCAATAGTAATAATAATGTGGGTAGCGTTGCAGAGTTGTTTAGCCGTTAGGTCTAGGTTTGTATTTAAGGCTGAAAGTAATAGTTCCTTATCTGGACTACTTAATTTTGAATGTGCATCGTAACAATGCCATTGTCCATTAATATTAAAAACATCATTTTCGGTATATTTCTTTTTATGAATCGTATTTGAAATCAATTTTTCGATAGCATTTGGATGAAACAAAATTCCAAATGGGTTTTGAAGCGTCTTAAATTTAAAATACTCCAATTTGTCTCCCATATTTTCTACGAAGCAAGAACCTAATAGAAGAATATTAGAATTGTAGTCAATTAGATTATTTGACTGCTTTCCTAGTGGTATTTGGGTTTGGAGTTTCAATTTTTTGCTCGCAAAGGGCGCAGAGGCGCAAAGTTAAAATAAGTATTTATTAATTGTTTTTATCTATTTTCAAGTAATCGCAGTTCGGCTTTTCTCTCGCAAAGGCGCAGAGGCGCAAGGTTTTATAGGTCATTAACTATTCTTGTGATTCCTGTTTTGATTAATGGGCTGTTGAAATTTATGAGTAATCCGAGCTTTAAGCCTGTTAATTTTAAGTACGTCAACACTTGTTTGGGATGTACTGGATGAATTTCTTCTACTGATTTAATCTCTACAATAACCTTATTATTTACTATTAAATCTGTTCTATAACCCAAATCCAACTTCACATCTTTCTAAGTAACTAAAATGGCTTTTTGTCGCTCAACTTTCAATCCTATACTCTTTAACTCAAAATAAAGTATTTCTTCGTAAACAGATTCAATTAATCCCGGACCGAGTTCAACATAAACTTGATAACAAGCATCAACACTCGAACGAGACACTTCATTTTCAGTCATAAATTTTTTTTCACCCCAAGTCGCAGAGCCGCAAAGTATATAAATCGTTTAATTATTTTATTTCAGTAAAACAATTTGCATCTTCTTATCTTTTCTTTGCGACTCTGCGCCTTTGCGTGACATTACACAACATAATTCTTCCCAGCCTCCAAAGCCTCCTCAATCCCAGCAGGATTTTTTCC
>JBBSLN010000475.1:0-2562 GCA_038255205.1 Flavobacteriales bacterium | reverse complement strand
GTTCATTTTGAAAACAAGACCAAATTAGTTGAAGCAACAACTTTAGAAATGTTTGAAATCATTTCGCATGGCATTGACGGCATCTGTCAATTGAAAAAAAATCCCATTGAGGAAATTTATGACATAAAGAATTTAGTGATGGAGCATTTAAAGGATGAAAAATCATCGCCTCATTATCAATTGCAAAAATATTATCCAAAAATTTTTAATTCCTTGAAGTCGAAGCAATATTTCGTAATGCAAGAGTGTGTTTCGGATAATTTGAAACGCGGTATAGACCTTGGACTCTACAGAGATACTCTAGAAATTGAATTTGTTGCCAAAATTTACTTTACCTGTATGATGGCATTAAAGGATAAAGAGTTGTTTCCATTGAACAATTTTTCCATGCAAACCCTAATGAACTATTATCTAGAATATCATTTAAGAGGGATTTGTACGCCAACAGGCCTCGAAAATCTTTCAAAAATCATCAAAAATCAATCATAACTAATGACCAGAAGTTTATCATTATTAATCACTATCCTGTTACCGATTTTTGGGGTTTCACAAGAAATCCCCACAAACTTTAGTTTACAGGAATCAATAGATTTTGCGCTCGAGAATAATCGAAACGCCATCAACGCAGCTCTCGATATTGATGCCGCAAAACAACAAAAATGGGAAACAACAGCATCTGGTTTACCTCAAATCAGTGCAACTGCCGACTATCAAAACTTTTTAAAACAGCAAGTTCAGGTAATTCCTGCCGAATTTTTTGGCGGCAATCCTGGAGAATTTGCTGAAATCGTCTTTGGCACCAAACAGAGCGTTAGTGCCATTGCAACTTTGCGGCAAAAATTGTTTGATGGTTCCTACATCGTAGCATTGCAAGCGGCGAAGGTGTTTTTGGAAATCTCTCAAAACGCGAAAACAAAAACTGATTTGGAAGTTCGCAAGTCAGTCATCAATGCTTATGGAAATGTACTCTTGGCAGAAGAAAGTGTTCAAATACTTCAAAGAAATCTTGACATACTTCAAAAAAGTCTATTTGAATCACGAAAGATTTTCGAAAATGGATTAGGAGAAGAAGAAAGTGTGGAGCAATTGCAAATCACGACGACTGGCGTTGAGAGTAATTTGAACAATGTACAGCGGCTAAAGACTTTGGCTTATCAAATGTTGAATATCGCAATGGGAATTGATGTGTATCATGAAACAATATTGACTGATAATCTCGAAACCTTAACACAAGAAAACATTTCCTTGAGTTTACTGGAAGCAGATGCCAATGTCCAAAATACAGTGGATTATCAAATTGCAGAAAATGACACTGCAGCAAAAGCATTAATGGTAAAACTTGAAAAAAGCAAGGCACTTCCAACCTTGAACGGCTTTATAAATGGCGGTTACAATGGTTTTAGTGACGAATTCACATTTTTTGATAAAGAGCAACGATGGTTCGGTTCTTCATTGTTCGGAGTCTCTATGAACATTCCGATTTTCAGTTCAGGGATGCGAAGCGCAGCAACACAACGTGCGAAAATCAATCTTGAAAAATCAGAAACCGATTTAAAGGAAACCGAACAAAGAATTCAATTTCAAATCGCTTCTGCTAAAAGCGATTATCAATTCGCCATTGAAGATTATGAAAATAAAAAACAGAATTTAAATTTGGCAGAACGCATCGAGACCAAAAATCAAACAAAATTTTTCGAAGGGATTTCCTCAAGTTTTGAATTACGACAGGCACAAACCCAATTATACACAGCACAGCAGGAATTTTTACAGGCAATGCTGGATGTTATCAATAAAAAGGCGGCTTTGGAAACGGCTTTGAATGTAACGACTGATAAATAGTGACTATGAAAAGATTAACCGCAAAGACGCAAAGTGAAAACGCAAAGGACGCAATGTCTTTATTAAGTTTTGCCTTGCGACCCTTGCGAAAAACTTTGCGTCCATTGCGGTTAAATATGTAATTATGACAGAAAACGAAATTTCTAAAATAGTTTTTGAATGTGCTTTGAATGTTCACAAAGCATTGGGTCCAGGACTTCTCGAAAGTGCTTATGAAGAATGTATGCTTTATGAAATTAAAAAAACAGGTCTGAAAGTTGAAAAACAAAAACCTTTGCCTTTAATCTATGAAGACGTAAAATTAGAAATCGGATACAGAGTTGATTTAATGATTGAAAATAAGGTCATTTTAGAAATAAAATCTGTTGAGACATTAAATGATGTGCATATGGCACAAGTACTAACATATTTGAAATTATCCGATTGCAAATTGGGAATGCTCATCAACTTTAATGTTGCCTTAATTAAAAACGGAATAAAAAGAATAGCAAATAATTTATAACAAAAAAACAAACCACTTTGCGACCATTGCGTAAAAAGTTAACCGCAAAGACGCAAAGAAAAAGCGCAAGGAACGCAATGAAACCAAGAACCGCTTTGCGACCTTTGCGGTTAAAAAATTGACTAAAGCACAATCATAAATCAAAACATTAAGAAGCAAACCAATACAAAAATGAAACAGATACTTACCATTTTAACCCTATCCATTCTCCTAACATCCTG
>JBBSLN010000474.1:0-2563 GCA_038255205.1 Flavobacteriales bacterium | reverse complement strand
TTTTTGGCAATTTTCTTTTGGAGTTTACGAGGTTCCTCTTCATCATATTGTTCCTGTGCTCTTTCAACCAATGAAATCACATCTCCCATCCCCAGGATACGGTCTGCCATACGTGAAGGATAGAAGACATCAATTGCTTCCATCTTCTCACCTGTACCAATGAATTTAATGGGTTTATTGACAACCGATTTAATTGAAATCGCCGCTCCACCTCTGGTATCACCATCTAACTTCGTTAAGATAACACCATCAAAATTCAAAATATCGTTAAAAGCTTTTGCCGTATTCACAGCATCCTGACCTGTCATCGAATCAACAACGAACAAGGTTTCTTGCGGTTGAATTGCTTTATGAATATTGGATATTTCCGCCATCATTGCCTCATCAACTGCCAAACGACCAGCTGTATCAATAATGACAACATTGTAGCCATTCGCTTTGGCGTGGGCAATACCAGCTTTTGAGATGGCAACTGGGTCATTATTTCCTCTATCGCTATAAACCTCAACACCTATCTGGTCTCCTACGACATGTAATTGGTCAATCGCAGCAGGACGATAAACGTCACAGGTAACTAATAAAGGATTTTTGGATTTTTTTGTTTTCAGATAGTTGGCAAGTTTACCCGAAAAAGTCGTTTTACCAGAACCTTGTAATCCCGACATCAAAATGACACTTGGGTTGCCAGATAGATTGATACCTTCAGCATCCCCACCCATCAATTCGGTCAACTCGTCCTTAACGAGTTTTACCATTAACTGTCCTGGTTGTAAACTTGTCAATACATTTTGGCCCAGAGCCTTTTCCTTAACAGTGGTTGTAAAATCTTTTGCTATCTTAAAGTTGACATCGGCATCAAGCAATGCTCTTCGAACTTCTTTCAAGGTTTCGGCGACATTGACTTCCGTGATGCTTCCATGTCCTTTGAGGACGTGTAGGGCTTTATCTAACTTTTCACTTAAATTATTGAACATTTTTTTTAGTCTGCAGTAGGCAGTCTGCAGTTCGCAGTCTGACTTGATTAAATTGAAACAACAAATTTAAGGATTTGAAGTCTATTAATAAAGTCATTGTAAAATAATCCACAAAAAAAGAGCTACTACCAACGACAACTCTTATCCAACTACAACATTTTCACCCTATATCATAGTAGATACACCCATTAAACACATTATAACCTAAAATACTTATCATTTTTTTATTTTTCATAAATTCACATTGAATAAAAATTCATGGAAATAGCTTTGCAAAACCAACTAAATCACTCTGTCATCATCGCATACGATTCACCAAACGATGACCGAGTATCCGATTATTTACAGACTTATTTTTCTGGTATTTAACAAATACAAATGGGGAAAAGAACAAATGCAATTGTGTGCGCTTCACTCTGGAACATCTTTGTTCACAAAAATATCCTCAATAGCTATTATCGCTTGGATGAACATAATTCACTTTCAAAAATTGTAAACAATTTTTTTGGCATTACGCCCTATTTGGATTTTAGGTTGAAGTTTTAACTTTTGAACACAGCCTTAATTGATTAACTTCGTTAAGTTATATATCAAAAATTTTCATCATGAAAATACCTGAATCACATCCGCAGACGGCAAACCTTTTTAATTATGTCGATGATGCCGATAAACGTTTTCAGATAGCGTTGGATAATGGAGCAGATATTCTTATGGATTTGAACGAACAGGAATATGGCAGAACTTGTGGTGTAACGGATGCATTTGGAAATGTTTGGTGGATAACCTCAATACCAAAATAATGATGACAGAAGAAGAACTAGAGCGTTTAAGATATCCCATTGGGAAATTTTATAAACCAGACACAATCGATTCAAACCAAATTAAAACGTGGATTTCGAACATTGAAAATTTTCCTGAATCGGTTGACAAATTAGTAACTAATTTATCTATTGAAGTACTGAATTATCCGTATCGTCCCGATGGCTGGAATATCAAACAAGTGGTGCACCATTGTGCCGATAGTCATATGAATGCTTTTATCCGATTCAAATTAGCATTGACTGAAGATTCTCCCACCATTCGACCTTATTTTGAAGACCGTTGGGCAACATTGATTGATGGCAACGACAATAGTATCAGTGATTCCCTGATTTTGATAAAATCACTTCATGCAAAATGGACCAAACTGCTGCGGCATCTCACAAAAGAAGATTTAAAACGAGCCTATATCCATCCAGGGCATGGGAAACGATTTCCACTGGAAGAAGCTTTGGGGATGTACGCTTGGCATTGCAACCATCATAGCACGCATATTAGTCAGGCTTTGGCGTTTAAGAATAACTTTTGAAATTGATGTTCACTGTAAAAAATAGTCAAAATGAGTTCTGTCTGCAAAAACTGGTAATTAATAATTAAACTTAATGCGATTTCATACCACCATAATAGTGAATCGATTCCCGACCTAAATCACCGTCCACCATTCGCCTGTAAATCGGCTATACATTGTGCGTCCAGTTGTGGAACGGATCCACCAGATACCATTTGCATAATTCCCGCCCCAGTTTCGACGGCGAAATACATTAAGCAAC
>JBBSLN010000473.1:0-2565 GCA_038255205.1 Flavobacteriales bacterium | reverse complement strand
TTCCAATTTTGGCTTCACAATTATAGGATGAACCAATTGTCCTAAAATCCCAAAAGGCACTTTATAATCAATAATGTCTTCCATTTCCACGCCACCTTCGATTTCTTTGATAAAATGTTTGTGATGCCATAGGGCGTAAGGGCCAAATCTTTGCTCATCTACAAAATATTCGTTTTTCACGCTATGGGTAATCTCCGTGACCCATTTGGTTTTAATTCCCAAAACAGGTGTGACGATATATTGGATGATTTGTCCGGCAAACATTGGTCTGTCGGCGCCTGACAAAATATGGAATCCCATATATTCTGGAGTAATGGTTTTTAGATTTTTTGGGTCTGAAAGGAAGTCCCAAGCTGTTTCTAGTGTCATAGGCAAATTTTGCTTTTTATGGAGCGTGTATATTTTCATGGAAATTTTATTTCATTCCCTCAATCCCAATAGCTATAGGGAGGGAATCTATTATTAGTTATTAAAAAGAATATAGGCATGTAGCGAGGTCGCAATACAAAGCCAAATGAAATAAGGCAGAATAAGAAAACTTTTAGACTTCATCAAGGTCCAGTAAGTGACCATTAAAACCGTCACAATAAATGTTAATCCAATGATGATTGCCAATCCAATGCTTATTAAATGTTGATTGAAAAAAATATAATTCCAAGAAACGTTCAAAATAAATTGAAATATGAACAATGTAAAAACTTTGGTAATTGGGAGTTTCAGATATAAAAAAGTCATGTAAATCGAAAAACAAAGCATAATGAATGTCCAAGCAGCTCCAAAAACCCAACCTGGTGGTGTCCAAGGCGCTCGATTCATTGAGGTGTACCAATCACTTGTAGCTCCATCTCCCATCAACAAAACGCCAATACCCAGCGCCCCAAAATTGATAATAAGGAAAACGATAAAGGGTTTTAAGAATTTCATTCGATGCACTTATTCTTTTTATAGTGCCTCTAATTTAGTCATAATTTCCTGCGCCTCGGCATATTTTTTGTCGCTTTCGCTCCTGTTCGTACTTGATAAACTGTGCCATTCCTTCATCAAATCGTTGTATTGTTCCTGTAATTTCTCTTTCTCTGTTTTCTTTTTGAATAGTCCGAACATCGTTTTTTATTTTAAGTGCTTTAATATTTTGTTGCTCATTGGATTGGTGGCAGAAAAATAATAGTCAACCAATTTTCCATTTCCATCGATAATGTATTTTTGAAAATTCCATTTGACTGATGAACTTGAAACACCATTGTTGGATTCTTCGGTTAACCATTCATAAAGTGGATGCTGGTTTTTACCCTTCACATCAATTTTTTCAGTGATTAAAAAGTCAACTCCATAATTCACTTGACAAAAGGATTCAATGTCTTCCGCGTTTCCAGGTTCTTGACCTCCGAATTGGTTACAGGGTACGCCAATAACTTGAAGTTTATCCTTATAGGTTTCATGTAACTCTTGTAAATCCTTATATTGAGAGGTGAATCCGCATTTTGATGCAACATTGACAAAAAGTATGTGTCGTCCTTTGAAGTCTTTGAGATGTATAGGTTTTTCTTGTAAACTGTTGATTTTTAAATCATAAAATGATTTTATATCCATTGGTTTTTTTGTTTTGGATGTCGTAAGTGTTGACATAAAAATTTTAAGTGGATTCATTTTTAAATTTTAAAGGTAACAATTCCACAGTCCAATTCAAACACTTGTCCAGAAATTGACATTGCTTTTTCAGACAATAAAAATTCTGCCATATCAGCAACTTCCTCTGGTTTTAAAAACTTTTTAAGTGGATGACGCTCCGTAATGTTTTCAATCATCTTTTCGTTACGTAATAATTTGGAAGCCAAATCAGTATCCGTAACCGTCGGTGCAATAGCGTTGATTCTTAAGGTGGTAGCCATTTCTGCGCCTAAAGATTTTACAAGCCCTTCAACTGCAGATTTTGAAGCTGCAACACTTGCGTGATATGGCATTCCAAGTTTGGCAGCGACAGTGCTGAATAACACAATAGATGGTTTGTCGCCTTTCTTCAGAATATCCAAATATTTTTGAATCGACTTGACCGCACCCAACACATTAATTTCAAAATCCTCTCGAAAATCATCTAAACTCAAGCGCGCAATCGGTTTAAGGTTGATGCTTCCTGGGCAATAAACCAGTCCATCAGCCGATTCTATTTCAGGCAAATCATCTTTTAAAATATCACAATCGTGATGCGTGAGATTGTCGTGTGAAAAGTCAGGAGCCGTTCGGCTTATGTTGATGATGTTATGGGTTGGAAGTAGTTTTTGTGCTATGGCTTTTCCAATGCCCTTACTACCTCCAACGATAATGATGGTTTCCATTTTATTCAATTATTGAGTTATTGAGTTATTGAGTTATTGAGGCAGATTAACTTAATAACCTAATAATAAATAACTCATTGTAATATTTTAAGCTCTGAACTTCAGTCGCTTTTCAACTTTTTGTTTGATGGCAGTCAGTCGTTTCATAAGGTCCATGATTTGCTCATCTTTCTTGCGTTTGTAGATTTCATTGAGCTCTAAAATCAAAGTTTTAGCCTTTCTTGAAATTTCA
>JBBSLN010000472.1:0-2568 GCA_038255205.1 Flavobacteriales bacterium | reverse complement strand
CTGAAGATAACGTGCGCCAATTGCCTGGTCATTTAGCAAGCAAAAGGCTTCCCCACGATTTGTATAAGCGTGATGGGTGCCGCCTGCAATGTTCATGGCAATACCGTAGTTCAGGGCAAATTCGCTGGCTTTCATTGTGCCGTCTGCGATAATTATTTCGCGCTCTACCAAAATTTTGCTCAAGGGAAACCCGATTTTTCTGGCGGCTCTTGGTTCTAAAGTCAAATTGCGCAAATCATTGTAATAATCTTTCGTATGAACTTTCAGAATATGTGAATCATCAGGAATAGATGGTTCAAAGAAGTTGTCTTCGGTGCAAGTTCCTTCATGCAACAATTGTTCTGGCAACAATTCATATTTAAGCATAGGAAAGCGATGCCCTTCTGGTAATGGATGTTTGTAAATGGGATGAAAGGCGATTTTAAGCATGAAAATTTTCGTTGAGGCAGAAATCTTTTTAAACTATTTATTTTAGACTTTGAATCAAAAATGCAATTAAAACACTGACTATTAATCCGATATTTACTTTGCCAAAATCTTTTGCGATGATGATGTATGTGTACTTTATTTTCTGTTTATTCAATAAGTAGGTGATTGCCAACTCTCTTCCTGCAAGAATACCGACAAAAACCCAAGTAGTACTCATCGGAATAGGGTTGAGGTTCCCAAATACAAATAGGAAGATTCCATATATTAAATCTATAATTGTTGCAGAACGAATATTTTTGGTGTTTGCTTTTTGATTGACAATCTCTTGAATTTTTCCGCCTCGTTTTCTGAAAATGTAAGCCATAATAAGAAATATAATGGCCAATGACATCAAGAGATCTTGTCCAGAAAGTTTTCTAGGCATAAACACAAAAATGTTGGCAAAATCTTGGATAAGCCATTGAGACCATAAAAACCCAGTGGAAAACCATTGTGCTATTAACCAATAATGTTTTTTTGTTTGCTTATCTAATCTGTACAATGAACGATTTGATTCTAATTTTTTGCTTACAACCAGGTATATTAAGATGGCAAAAGCAAATGCAAGTGCATATCCATAGACTGATTTTAAGATCATTTTTTCTATAATCAGGCTAGATGAAAAGACACTTAAAATCATAAATGTGGTACTCACTGGAATTCCAAATCGGGTTATAGCAAGAAGGGTGACCGGTGCTAAAAGATACCACCATTCTAATTTTTCGGGTAATGGAATACTATTCAACCTTCCATAAGACACATCACCATCATTGATGTACCAACCATAAATCAAAGTAACTGACAGAATGCCAATAGCAAAAAGCCAAAGCCACCACCATTTGACTTTAAAATTTGAAGACATAAAAGTGCCAAGAGTTTGAATCACATCATTGGCAATCACTGCATAGGCAGAAATTATAAATCCTAAATAGGCAATAGCCATTTCCATAATGAACTAGATAAATATCGGGCAAATGTAAATTGAAAATAGGATATACAACAAAATTATTTTTTTGTTTTATGAATTTATTAACATGCAATATATATACATTTGTTTCATAAATCAGTGTAGATGTTTGGTCATCATTTTTTGATTCAGAAACTTTTTTATTTTTTGGCATTCCTGTTACCTCATACTGATGGAGGAATAAGTGAAATGCCTCAATCATCCTTTGAAGTTGTCATAACATCAGGGCATCATCAAAGCTCTGGCATTATCGAGTTGATTTCCTTACCAAATCAATTAGTTAAAACATCACAAAATATTAAGCTTCCATTTGTTCCTCCATTTGAAGAAATTCAGGGAACAAATCTACACACTTACAGACCGAAGCTATTGTATTTCTATATTGGAGATACATTAGAACTGGAATTAACATCTACAGTACTCATCTTTCCATTTCATTGTTTTACGTAAAGTTGAAATAAGATTTTATTTACTTCTGCATCATCTCATCATTTGAGAATACTATGCAATCTTCTTATTTCAAATTATTATTAAAAACAATATACAATGAAAATATCATTAATAGTGATTATTATACTCACTACGCTTCTCTGCGTTTTACCAATAATTGGGTTCATGTTAGTTGGAAAAAATGCAACTAGAAAAAAAGAAAAAGCCTTTAGGGATTTATTAAAAAAAGATAATCTGACCTTAAGTCAAGAGGAACAATGGAATAACAATTTTATAGGAATTGATGAAGGCAAAAAAGTTTTGGCTTTTATAAAATTAAATGCACTCCAAAATCATATTTCGAAAATCGACCTTAAAGATCTAAAGTCCTGTCAAATCAACAAAGTTACAAGGGATTTTAAACGTGATAAAAAAGTCGAATCAGAATTGCAAACAATTCAATTGGAATTGACATTTAACACTAGCAAGCCGAAAGAGTTTTTTGATTTTTATGACATTCAAGAGCAATTATCAGAAGATTTTGAGCTGAAAAGAGCTGAAAAGTGGGAACATATTATCAATCAAAATATTCCGAAAAGTAAAACAAATAGTCTTGCTGCTTAATTGTATTGAGTAACTAAAAAGCCATTCCATTTCAACTATAAAATTCTATGTTTTATAGAAGTTATTTGGAATGGTTTTTT
>JBBSLN010000471.1:0-2575 GCA_038255205.1 Flavobacteriales bacterium | reverse complement strand
GCTCGTTTACCACAACTCACGGAAGTCGCCAAAAAGTTTGATTTAAAAATAATTTCCATAGAAGATTTGGTAGCTTACCGAATGGAACATGATTCCTTAATTGAGAAAAAGGAAGATTTTGACATTGAAACTCGTTTTGGAAATTATCGGTTGAGAGCTTACCAACAAACCACCAATGATCAAATTCATATTGCCTTGACGAAAGGTACTTGGAAAACCAATGAACCTGTTTTAACAAGAGTGAATGCTACGTTAGTGAATAATGATATTCTCGGAACTTTGACCAACAATGCCGATGAAAAATTGGATGATATGTTCAAAGTAGTGAATGAGGCTGGAAAAGGCGCCATTATTTTCATCAACCAACAGGCAGAATCCATGAATTTATTGAAGCGATTGAATGCCTTAAAGGAATCTCAAGTTAAAGGCAAAATAGTCAAAGCTCCGAGTATTGAAATGGACACCAAAGATTTCGGAATTGGAGCACAGATTCTCCACGATTTAAAAATACATAAATTGAGATTGATTAGCAATAGCCAACAAACCAAACGTGTTGGTATTATTGGATATGGTTTGGAGATTGTTGAGTATGTGGGTTATTAAATGTTTGACAGTGCGGTCTTAATTGCATTTAGCATCTTTAAAGCCCTTTCCCTAACTTGTTCTTCTGTCCAAGATAGTTTGATCAAACAAGAAATGTTACGACCTATGTAATGATCTGATTGTTCGAATGATTTAGTTTGGAGATATTTCAAACCTTCTTTCACTTCATTCGACATAGGATATAAAGATTTTAAATTTTTTAAATGTTCCCATTTGCGGACGTAGTGCCAATTATTATCATAATAATGGAAACAAGCATCCACACCTGCTTCTTTAAAAGCTTTGGATACTTCTCTAGCGATTTCCAAATCGGGTAAAAAGAAATTCAAAAAGGCATAACTCTCCTCTCCTCCATCAGGAACGGTTCTGAACGTTACTTCTGAAAGTTCAGATAAGGCTTCTCTCAAGATGGTATAGTTTTTCTTTTGAATCCTTAAAAATTCCGGTAAGCGCCTAATCTGTGCCAAACCAACGGCTGCATTGAGTTCGGAAATCCTAAAGTTATAACCTATAAAAGGATGTGTTTCCGCGCCTCTATCGCTTCCGACGTGGTCGTGACCATGATCGCTGTAGTGATCGGAGTTCAGATAAAAATCTTTATTATTCGTGATGACCGCGCCTCCTTCTCCACAGGTAATGGTTTTTACATAATCGAATGAGAAACATCCCAAATCACCAATGCTTCCAAGAGGTTTATCCTTGTATGTACCTCCTATCGCTTGACAAGCGTCTTCAATCAATAGAAGATTATGGGCTTTGGCTATTTTCTGTAATGCATCCATATCACCCATACTTCCGCACATCTGTACAACCATGATGGCTTTTGTTTTAGGTGTAATGGCTTTTTCTACAGACTCTGGATGCAATGTCAAAGTAGCGTCAATATCGACCAATACAGGAATGGCTCCAAGCATCATAATCGCTTCAAAACTGGCTACAAAGGTAAACGCAGGCATAATTACTTCGTCACCAGCTCCAACGCCTGCTGCTGCCAGGGCTACTGAAACAGCTGCGGTGCCGCTGGAAACGAGCTGGACGTGTTGCGTCTTAAACGCTGACTGCAATTCAGTTTCCAATTCTTTTGCTTTCCAATGACCTTGGCGCATGCCATCGAAGCCGTAACGCATCAATACACCAGTATTTAAAACATCATTGACCTCTTTGCGTTCTGCATCTCCAAATAATTCGAATCCAGGCATGTTTTTTTATTTAAGTGTTTCCAAAAAGTTTATGTATTCAGCAATGGAATTTTCGTCCGTCGATGAGAAAAACTCACCCAATGGCTTTTTATCACTGTCCAATACCAATACAGCAGGAAAGATTAAGGCTTTGTTATAATGCATCACCATACGACGTAGCTTGATAACGGTTAAATCAGTACTATTTATATCATTGTTAGAACCATCGAGCATCAACAATACAAACTTATTGGATACATTTTTAAAGTCGTCCTTTTTAAAAAAATTAGTATAGAACTCCACACAGTCACTGCAATCGGATTTGGTAAAATAGACTAGGATCTGTTTGTTTTGCGATTTAGCCAATTCGTTTGCTACATTGAAATCTTTCTTCCAAGCTAATTGCAATTCTTGACCAACCGTTGAGAGGCTGAAACAGAGAGCTGCTAGTAGGATATAGTTACGCATGGTTTTTTACTTTTATGAAGACTCAAATATACTGTAATCTTTTAGCCGTTCAAAAGGAAATTATGGTTTTAATTACAACTCCACCACGGCATCGTTGAGCTGTTTGCGCACCTTTTTAAAATCCGCAAACATATCGTCTTCATGTCTATATCCGACAGGCAATAATAAGACGGACTTTAGATTGATATCCTTCAAACTCAAAATAGTATCATATCTATCCCGATCAAAGCCTTCCATTGGGCACGAATCGATACCTTCCACAGCACAAACGGTCATGAGATTTCCCAAGGCAATATAAACTTGCTTGATAGACCATTCTTGGCGTT
>JBBSLN010000470.1:0-2587 GCA_038255205.1 Flavobacteriales bacterium | reverse complement strand
TAAAGAGACGATCGACGAAGTTATGATGGGCAAGAGAGAACTAAGTGTCGGTCAATTAAAAAAACTTTCCGAGTTATTTCACATCTCGCCATCTGCTTTTATGGACTAAAGCTTTTCTCCAGCATCACGGTACTATCTTTCAGGACAGTTTGAGAAAATTTGCCAGAATTGGCGGTAAGCGGGCGATCGATCAAAAAAAAACCCCAAACCAAAATTGGTCGGGAGTTAATTAATCAGGGTGCATCTACTAATCTAATCTCCGGTAGCACCGCACCTCGTTCCGGACAGTTTGGGAAAATTGCGGGAATTTGTGGCGAAAGTGCGATCGCTCAAAAAAAAAACCGGCCAAAATTGGTCGGGAGTTAATTAATCAGGGTGCATCTACTAATACCAATTTTCAAAAATCATGCAACAGTAGCTAGGGCTGACAAAATGTAATTCCATCCAGTTATAGATGCTATTGTCTCTGTAGAAAATTCTTTAAGATCAGCGCAAACTTTTTCTTTGAGACCATCTAAATCATCATAAATGTCCCAACTCAGTTCTTGTTTAATGTGCTGCCATACTCTTTCGATTGGATTCAATTCAGGGCTGTACGGTGGTTGGAATATCAAGATAACATTATCTGGTATTTTCAGATTACTACCATGATGAAATCTCCCATTATCTAATTGGATAATATTTAAATGATCCGGATATTGTTCTACTAATTGATCTAAAAACATTTGAAAGCATAGACCATCTAGATGTGAAAACTCTAACCAAAAACATTCTCCGGTTTTCGGGGCAACTGCCCCATATAAATAGAAGGCTTTAAAATTCCATTGAACTTTACCTTTTGGCTTAACTCCCAAAGCTGTAATTCTTTTTCTTTCAATCGTTTTCAAGCCAATTCTAGTTTCATCTTGACACCAATACTTGACCCCTTTTTTTGCTGGATTAGGAGTCGTAGACTCCAACCAGCAAGCCATTTTCAGTAATTTGTCTAGTGTGTTTTTGAAGTCAATAGCTGCTTGCTCATCTTTTTTTATACTGGAACGTCTTGGTACTTTGAGTTTAGCTTTCATTCGATAGTGTAATTGTTTGTATAATGTGTGATAATTGATTGATATTTTATAGTTGTTTTCCACCCATTTCGCAATTTGTTTATAACTCTTGAATTCACATGACTCATCACTTAACTTCTTTGATAATCCAGCTATTACCGCTGAGGGAATTACTCGCGGTCTACCCGTTGATTGCCGTATTTCTAACAATGCTGATAGACCGCCAATACTATATTTTTTTAACCATCTATGTACAGTAACCCTATGTACTCCTAAACGTTCAGCTACATCTGTCAGGCTTAGACTATAGCCAGCTTTTAAGCAATAAAGTGCTTGGATTTTTTGTCGGTTAATTACAGTTCGTTGTTGTGACAAAATTATTTTCAACTCCTTGACTGTTGCATCAATTCTTTCTTGATAGTTGACTTTCATAAAATATCTCTTAATTTTCTAGTATTGTAGCACTTATTTGGCAAAATGGTATAATTTAGTCTCCGGTACCACCGCACCTCTTTCGGGACAGTTTGGGAAATTTGCCAGAATTTGTTGCGAAAGTGCGATCGACAAAAAAAACCCGGCCAAAATTGGTCGGGAGTTAATTAATCAGGGTGCATCTACCAATTAAGCTTCCTGAGAATTCGATCGCCATCCGGACAGTCCTATCGAATTTTTCAACAGGGCGATCGCTTGAGGATTGGCAAAATCTGAATTTCGCAGCGGGGAGGGGCGATCGACTGTGTATCAGCGCCGTTTCTTTTGATTGGCAGGTAGTTTGACCGACTCTTCTCGGTTTAAGTAGTATAAAAGCCCAATTAATCCCCCTATCAGGACACTGGTTCCTATCAGAATGGCTGCTAATACTTTTAAACCAGATAAGTATAGCATCAGAATTAACCCACCATAAGGAGAGCCTAAAAAAATAACTGTTCCTAGGGTTTTTAAAGGCGTCCACTTAATATTGACTTTCGTGCTGTTGTGGGGTTGGCCAGTGAATTTGTAGTGGTCGCGAGATGAACCTACAGGTTTTGGATTCGATAATGAAGTTTTTGGTAGTGGCATATTGAAGATGCTAGCTAGCGATCGGTTTATTAAAATAATTCGATCGTTCAGTTCTTGCCTCCGGATGGAAATTGGGTAAATTGTCGATCTTAATTATTTTTTAACATATGAAAAAATAGGGTATTGCATCCGGGCCTCTGATGCCTCAAAGCAGTAGAAGTTACCAATGACTAATTACCTGCAATAAGGGGATTATTAAACAGGATTTGGAATTGGCGAGTAGTGAGAAGCTCTCCAGCAACAGAAGTTAGTAGAAACAGGTAGCGAGCAGAATAAAGAAGAAGTAATAACACTTATGCAGCAAGTTTTTAGTCATCTGTATTTGACGTTTGATTAAGTAAGTCGGCGCAAAAAAACCAAACTATGTTAAGATAAGTAAACAAAGAGAATACATCTACTGAGGTAACTCAATATATGGGCGCTAGATTAAGGGTATTCCTGACTCAACAGCAAGACAAAACTCTATTAAAACTGAGAACTGC
>JBBSLN010000469.1:0-2592 GCA_038255205.1 Flavobacteriales bacterium | reverse complement strand
ATTATTTGGTTTTAATAAACAAAATGATGTAATTTTGAATTTTAATTTTTTCAATAAATGATACATGTCATCTAAAAAACCAGATAATATAGTTTTTAACGAAAAATTACAGACCTACGATGCCTCGTTAAAACCGTATGCCACGAATGTCGGTGCTCCAGTCATTACAACTGTTGATACGGTGGCATGGAAAAACAGGAATATTCACAAAGTCAATAAGCATATTTCTGCGAAATATAAAGAACTCAAGGCGGAATACGACGCGATGATGATGGTATATGAGTACAATAATCTCATCTATGCTTCAAAGTTTAATTTTGAGCCTTTAATGGGTGAAACGTATCATTTGTATCGTAATGCCGAATCACAATCTTTCTTGTCGATGATTGCTCCTGAAGAATGTAATTTTGATTTTATTGGTAGCTTTTATTTGGATGCCGACTTGGTTTGGAGAAAAAAAAATTAAGCATTTACAGGATAAATAATTATTATATTATTTAATTAAATGTTTATTACTCACCCACGGTCTTTAAGGGCTGCAGTTCATATTTGATTTTTTTGTACAGACGATATTGAGGTTGGGTTAGAATATCGTTCATCTCTAAAGTTTCACGTGCTTGAAGTTCGACCAAAGCATTCAGCTCTTCCCTTCCGTCCAATTGTTCTATTACTTTATCAGATTTTTTCATATATTCTTCGACAACACCTTTAAACAAAGGAAGTTGGACACCCGTAAGTGCCAATTTTTTGTTATATTTATCGGTGAGATTCGAGGCCTCAGCTTCGATTCGGTCGCTAGTGTAGGATGTTTGAGGAAATTGAGCGTAACAAAATGTAGATGTGATAACAAAGAGTAATGTGATTAATGATTTCATAATAAGTGTTTTAAGTTTCTAATAAAATAATTAAAATCAACTTATAAATCAAATTATTTAAGAACTCTTAACGTTTTTATGTAGATTTTAACACCAATCTATTTATTAAAAAATCTTTCAAATAGAACCATCTTTCGTTTCGTATTGATAAAATAAACACCTGTCAAGAGTACACTGGCTGCGATGATAGACTGAGTAGTGATCTGTTCATCGAGGAAATGCCAGCCTAAAAGTAATGCGATAATGGGATTAACATATGTCGACGTTGCCACTTTTTCGGGTGAAACAATTCTCAACAAATAATTGAATGATGTGAACGCGACAATACTTCCAAAAATAATCAACAACACCATTGACCATTGTACATCAACACTCCAAGTATTAGGCAATGACCAGTGTTCTCCAAAAATCAGGCTCGCCAATAACAACATAACGCCTCCACAAATCATCTGAAAGCCGGTATTGATGAAGAAATTGGAAGGTAAATCAGCCTTGCCAACAAACAGGCTACCATAAGCCCAACTAATCATACAGGCAAATATCATAACCATACCCAACACGCTTCCATCTTCACTAATTAGATGTTTTTGGCTAACCAAAAGATAGATACCAATGATACCCAAAACGACACCAATAATTGACATAGTTTCTATCTTTTTGCCTTGAAGTAATTTCATCATGATTAATATAACCAAGGGTTGCGCCGAAATCTCCAACGCTGCAAATCCGCTATCTACATATTTCAATGCCCAAACAACTACACCATTGCCAAACGTCAAAAATAAAAATCCGGCAATGGCAGTATTGATGAATTGCTTTTTTGTTATGGCAAGCGAGAGTCCTATTAGTTTTGCAATAACAAAAATGATGCATCCCGCGGAAATGAACCTGATGGATGCCAACATAAATGGCGGTAATTCAGTGACCGCAATTTTATTCAGTAAATAGGTAGAGCCCCAAATCACATAGATAGAGAAAAAGGCTAAAATGACAAGAGTTGTATTACGTGGCAAAGAAAAAAAATTTTCTGGAATTGCAAAATTAAGCATTTTTATCGGCATTGGAATAGGAAGTATTCATATAAGAATTTTTAAGTTTCGAAAAGTAAAACTCTTTTTATTGAATAATTGATTCGAATTAATAATTTGCCTGTTTTAGACAAGAATTATTTATCAATGTTCTATATTGTCAAATAAAAAATTAGTCATATGTATGATCGAAGTATTTCTGATTCACTGAATAACTTTTACAATAATTTTATTGACCAATTACCCGGAATTGCCATCGCCATATTGGTAGTGGTTCTCGGTTTTTTAATTGCATCATGGATAGGACAATTTACCCAAAGACGTATTTCAGCTCGAACTCAAGACCCATTGATGAGTAAATTTCTTGGAAAGGCAATCAAATACATCTTGATTATCATTACTATCATGATTGCCCTTAGATCGGCAGGTTTAGGTGGGATTGCCACCGGGATTTTAACAGCAGCAGGTGCGAGTGCAGTCGTACTTGGATTTGCTTTTAAAGACATCGGCGAAAATTTCATCGCTGGAATTATTCTCACATTCAATCGGCCTTTTGATGTGAATGACACGGTGGAAATCGGCGATGTTTTCGGTAAGGTAAAGGCCTTGGAATTCAGATATACTAAATTGAAGACATTTGATGGAAAGGATGTCTATATTCCCAATAGTGATGTCATCAATAAACCAGT
>JBBSLN010000468.1:0-2594 GCA_038255205.1 Flavobacteriales bacterium | reverse complement strand
TAATATATCCTTCGGTAACCTTAAAATTTCTAATAGACCCAATGGCATGGGTGTTTTCAATTTTGAGGCTGTGGTATTTTATTAATTCTTTGAGCGTTTTAGAATCTTCAGCTTCTTGTAAAAATTCATTTTTTAAATTTGCCGCAGTTATAGGTCTATTATCGCTGCGCAGAATCTGGTATTTATTATAAAGTTCAGATTTGGTAATTTCTAAATACTCATTGATTTCTTTAGCTTTGGCAGAATTACCATTCATCTTTCGTTGTTTGAAATCCCAAAGATCTATTGGGACTTTTCTTTTCAAACTGATGTTGACACGCTTCATGTCAATTGTGACCCGTGCATACACAAGCACTTCACCATTAATCTCTTTTTGCTTGTTGACCCAGAAATGAATCCCAAGTGTTTTTACTGTTCTCATAATTGTTGTTGTTTTAAGTTAAACTTAAATTCCGATTGTCAAATCAAACAAACAATTGAGCGATATCACTTTAGCTTAAGATACACCCGAGGTAACTTTTAAAATTAGAGGTAACCCCCGAGGTATCATTTTAAACCAAATAGCATCAAATTAAATGAACCCCTAAAAACCTGAAAACCATGCAAATCATATGATTTGCATGGTTCTGATGCTATTTAACATAGCTTTGAGTGACCTCGACTGGATTCAAACCAGTAACCTCTTGAGCCGTAATCAAGTGCGCTATTCAGTTGCGCCACGAGGCCTTTTAATTGGGATGCAAATATACTACATTAATTAAAAATCTACCAAACAATTTATTTCAAAATTGTAAATGTTTATTTTTGGACTATGGTAACAGCAGAAACGTTAGGTCAAATCGAATATCTCTTTGATGAGTTTATCATTCAAAATATAGTGACGTACGGCGTTTTGAAAAAGTTCAAAGCGAATGATATCATCATGGATATTGGGCAGGAACTCACTCACATCCCGTTACTTTTGGAAGGAAACATAAAAGTTTTGAGAGAAGACCAAGATGGCAATGAATTGCTTCTTTATATTCTTGAATCTGGAGATACGTGCTCCATGTCATTGACATGTTGTATGGCGAAATCCAAGAGCAAAATTCGAGCTGTTGCAGATAAGGACTCTAGCATCATCATGATACCGAACGAAAAAATGAGTGAATGGTTTCACTCTAGCGAAAGTTGGCGAAACTTTATTCTTCAAAGTTATCAAGTGCGTTTTAATGAAATGCTTGAAACCATTGATACACTAGCCTTCATGAAAATGGACGAGCGCCTTTTTAAATATTTAACGGACCAAGTGAAGCTAAATGCTTCAAGAACCATTTCCAAAACACATCAAGATATTTCTGAAGATTTACATACTTCAAGAGTTGTGATATCCAGAGTGTTGAAACAATTGGAAAATGAACATAAAATACAAATGAGCCGAAACAAAATTGAAGTTCTGGAGTTCTAGGTAACAATTATTACAAACTAACTCAACAAGTACAATTACATTTGCATCAAAATCCTAATTAACTATGGAGTATATTTTAAATCCTTGGCCTTGGTATGTATCCGGTCCACTCATAGCAATCATCATGTTTATGTTAATTTACATGGGGAAAACCTTTGGTATGTCCTCAAACCTTCGGACTTTTTGCACAATTGTAGGTGCAGGAAAAAAGACCAAATTCTTCGATTTTGATTGGAAATCACAAAGATGGAACTTGACAGTAGTATTGGGAGCAGTCATCGGTGGTTTTATTGCTCATTTCTTATTGTCAAATCCAATCAATATTGATTTAAATCCAGACACTGTTGAAAGATTATCGCAACTAGGCTTTGAAGACGCAGGCAAATCACTATTGCCGGCTGAAATTTACAGTTGGGATGCAGTCATGAGCCTAAAAGGATTGTCAATTTTGATAATTGGTGGATTTTTAGTTGGCTTCGGAACACGATATGCTGGCGGTTGTACGTCTGGTCATGCCATTACTGGATTGAGCAGTTTGCAAAAGCCATCGCTGATTGCAGTCATTGGATTTTTTATTGGCGGCTTGATTATGGTTCATTTAATATTCCCTTTAATTTTTTAAAAAATGAAGTATATAAAATTCTTAATCGTCGGAATCTTCTTCGGAATTGTTCTCGTTAAATCAGAAGCGGTTTCTTGGTATCGCATTTATGAGATGTTCAGATTTGAATCCTTTCATATGTATGGAATTATTGGAACTGCAGTAGCAACTGGTATTATTTTATTATTGATTTCAAAGCAATTAAAAATAAAAAACACTGAAGGCGGCCTGATGAATGTTCCTGCAAAAGAAAAAGGATTGGTACGTTATTTATTGGGAGGTTCCTTATTTGGATTGGGATGGGCACTTTCAGGAGCCTGTCCTGGGCCTATGTACATTTTAGTCGGTACAGGAGTTTTTACCATGCTCATTGTAATATTAGCGGCTGTTTTAGGCACTTACGCCTATGGCGTTTTAAAGGACAAACTACCTCATTAAATGGAGATAACTGAAATTTTTGGACATATTGGAGCTTTTGTCGTTGGTCTTGTTTTGGGACTATCGGGAGGTGGTGGGTCTATAATAACAGTTCCTGTAATGGTTTAT
>JBBSLN010000467.1:0-2601 GCA_038255205.1 Flavobacteriales bacterium | reverse complement strand
TGAGGAATTGAGGTAAACGCCTTCAGGCTTATAAGTCAGAAAACCTGTTTCAATTAAGACACTCGGCATATATGTATTATGCAACACCCAAAACCCAGCCTGTTTCACACCTCTATTATTTCGCTTCAACTTTTGAGTGAAGTTATCCTGAACGAACTTGGCCAATTGCGTACTCTGATCTAGATAATCTTCTTGCATTAAAGTCATAGCCATAAAAGATTCGGGAGAATTGGGATCAAACCCATCGTAATGTGATTTATAATCTTCCTCTAGAAAAATTACTTCATTCTCTTTTTTAGCTACCTCAAAATTTCTTTGATTCGCATGAAGTCCCAATACAAAAGTTTCAGTGCCATTAGCGGCGGAATTATGCGCATTGCAATGGACCGATACAAACAAATCTGCATCTGCATTGTTGGCAATTTCCGCTCGACCTCTTAAGGTAACGAATACATCAGTTTTTCTAGTGTAAATGACTTTAATTTTAGGGTCTTTTTCCAGTTGTTTTCCAACTTCCAATATGATGTTGAGTGCAATCTCTTTTTCATAATAACCATTTCCCCGGTTGCCAGAATCATTTCCTCCATGCCCTGCATCAAGCACGACAATAAATTTATCTTTATTCTTCTGAAAGGTATTTCCAGATGTTAAAAAACATGTAAAAAGGAAGGCTATTAATACGATTGTAGATAGTGTGTTCGTTCTCATAAGGGTTTAAACGGCTAATAAACTCGGTTTATTTTAAATTAAGATTTATAATTGGACAATCCCAAAAAAATATATGTAATTTTGGGCTTTCAAAAACCGAGCCATACTTTTACAAAAATACACCTAAAAGCATTGCGTACACACATACTCCACATACTTTTTACTTTAAGTTTTACAGTGCTTATTAACACTTTAGGAGTTGCCCAAGATTTGCCAAAATCAACCGAACCGATAAAATCAACAGAAAGGGATAGTGTGTTTTTGACTCGAGATTCTTTAAAAAGTCTTCCGATCAACTTGAAGGAAAATGATACCATCAAATCGGATTCAATTCCTAAAAAGAAGGATTTTCTGGATGGCATCGTAAAGTACAAGGCTAAAGACTATGCTTCTATCAATCAACGGAAGCAAACCATATCGCTCTATAATGAGGCAGAAGTACTGTATCAGGATATGGAAATTAAATCTGGAATCATTGTCATTGATTACAGCAAAAACCTGGTGTATGCTGGTCGATTGAAAGATTCTTTGGGTGTATATTCACAATCACCTGTCTTTAAACAAGGCGCAAACGTCGTAGAGCCCGATTCTATTATTTTCAATACAGAAACAAAGAAAGCTTTAATTTTTAATTCCAGAACGGAACAAAGTGGTGGTTATATCGATTCTGAACTTACAAAAAAAGAAAACGATTCGGTCTACTTCATGAAGGAAGGTAAATTTACAACTTCTGAAAATCGTGACGATCCTGAATATTATTTTAGGATGCGAAAAGCGAAATTTGTTCCGGGCAAAAAAGTGATTGTCGGTTTGACCAATATGTACATATACAATGTTCCTACTCCTATTGGTTTGCCTTTTGCCTATTTTCCCTTGACATCAAAACAGACTTCGGGATTAATTCTACCGTCTCCAGGCCAGGAAAACAACAGAGGTTATTTCCTTCAGAATGGTGGTTATTATTTTGCGATAAGCGACTATGTCGATCTAGCTGTTATGGGCGATTACTATACTAATGGAAGTTACGGACTGAGATTGGAATCACAATATGCCTTGAAGTATCGTTTTAATGGAAATGTTGGCTTTCGGTATGAAAACTTGATTAACAGTGAGCGCGGCTTTCCCGATTATTCTAAATCTTCAATCTACAACCTACGATGGACACATTCGCAGGATGCTAAAGCAAATCCAAGTTCGCGCTTTTCTGCTTCGGTGAATCTTGGAAGTAGCACCTATTATCAGGAGTCTATTAATCAAATCAATCAGTCCAACTTTTTGAACAATACCTTGTCGTCATCCGTATCGTATTCAAAAACATTTGACACGGAGCCGAGTATCAATTATAGTGTCACAGCGACCCACTCACAGAATACGCAAACCCAGACTATCAATATGACATTGCCAACGTTTCAGGGCAGCATCAGTCGTATATTTCCTTTTGAGCCATCCATTGGGACTAAACAGGGAATACTCCAAAACATCAACTTTCAATATAACGTCAGGGCTGAAAACAGAATTCAAACCACCGATTCTTTATTTTTTAAGAAAGAAATGTTTGATGATGCATTAATGGGTGTTAAACATACCATTCCTTTAGCAACGAATTTCAAGGTATTAAAATATTTCAGTGTCAGTGCTGGCACAAACTTTGATGAAAACTGGACGTTCAACACAATCAGGCGAACTGCAGAAGATGGAATTGTCATCACCGAAGACCTGAAAGGTTTTGACAGTTTTAGAACATATAATTTTAGTACAAGTGTCGGTACTACTATTTATGGAATGTTTCCTTTTGAGAAACCGGGGAAAGACCCTAAAATCCAAGCAATTCGTCACGTGATGCGGCCTTCCATCAGCTACAATATCAATCCTGCATTCGATCAATATTACGAT
>JBBSLN010000466.1:0-2602 GCA_038255205.1 Flavobacteriales bacterium | reverse complement strand
TATTTGTTTGAGCCGATAGACTCAAAGACAATGCAAAAGCATCAATTGAAAGTGATATAGGTTTTATAGTGAATAATAATGGAGACGAGGATGACCGTTTTTTATTAAAAAATCTATTTTCGATATAAAAAGTAATTATTGACCAAATCGATATATATGCGCTTGGCTTCATCTTCACTAATATCCTTTACTTGGAAAAGTGCGTTCGTTTTGAATGCATTGATAATAGGTTTACTACTGCTTGGGCGCTCGTAGTTGTTTGTGGCTTTTTTGTAGTAGGCGTAGAGGCGCAATAAGAAATCCGCAGGATAAGGCTCTATAAAACTGTTGATGCGTTCTACGGCATCTTCAAATTCGATATCCAGCGCATCGTTTTCCATTATCTGTCTGCGATGATGCTAACACCACCTTTTACTTTTTGATTGAGTGTTACTTTAATTTTGGAATCCAAAGGAAGAAAAACGTCAACCCTCGAGCCAAATTTTATAAATCCGGAATCGGCTCCTTGAATAACCGATTCATTTTCTTTGGCATAGTTGACAATGCGTTTCGCCAAAGCACCGGCGATTTGTCGATGCAACACCTTTCCAAACTGTGAATTTTCCACAACTACAGTAGTTCGTTCATTTTCCTCGCTAGACTTGGGATGCCAAGCAACTAAAAATTTGCCTGGATGGTATTTGCTAAATACCACATTTCCCCCAACTGGATATCGCGTTACGTGCACATTGATCGGTGACATAAAAATGGATACCTGAAGGCGCTTCTCATTAAAATATTCTTTTTCAAATACTTCTTCTATAACCACCACTTTACCATCCACAGGCGACAGCACATGAGAATCATCCAATTGTCCAATACGTTTTGGATTTCTAAAGAACTGGAGAATCAACAAAAAGAAACCCAATAATAGCAACATTAGGCCTTTTCGAAGCCATTCAATAGTAATGAAGTGATCTACTAATAGCAGTGACGCTACCAATACAACTAAACTGACGAAAATAATTTTATGGCCTTCTTTATGAAACATGAGGAAACAATCTTAAAAATAAATAGAAAAATGGTGCTACAAAAATAATACTATCCAGCCGATCTAGCAAACCTCCATGTCCTGGCATAATGACACCGCTATCTTTAACCTTAGCCTGTCTTTTAAATTTTGATTCTATCAAATCACCTATGGTGCCAAAAACACTGACGATAATGCCTAATATTAACCAATATGTAAAACCCAATGTGCCCGTAAATTTAAAGATAAAATAACTTGCAATACATGCACAGAACAAACCTCCTAAAAATCCTTCAACAGTTTTTTTGGGAGAGACACTTGGGAAGAGTGGTTGTTTGCCAAAATTCTTACCGATGAAATAAGCACCCGTATCATTCACCCAAACTAAAATGAAAGCGCCTAGCAAAAGTTTTGGTGTAAAGTTATAGTTGTTGTTAGCAATACATATTAAGAAAACAAACGAGCTCGTCAAATAGAACGTGGTAAGGATGAAACGCTTTGTGTTGAATAATGGAATAGTCTTTTCTGAAAACAAATCTTTTATCAGTAACAATTGCACAAAAATGGTTATTACTTGAACGATTTGAATGGCTTCGTTAAATCCAGAAAACGGGGATGATAAGATACACCAAATACTAAAACCAAGATACATCACCACAAATACAACGTAAGGCGCCTTACTTTCCAACTGAATCAGTTTTTTGAACTCTCCCATACAGATAAGTCCGAAGCCAAAAAACAATACAACAAGGGCATATTGCCAATAAATGCAAAGAATGAGTAGTGAAATATATAAAGCGCCAGATATAGCCCGTGTGCTGAGTTCCTTCATCTATAAGTCTTCTAACAGCAGCAAATATAGGTTTTTTGAACTACTTCCATATGTAAGAAAATCTTTATCTTCTAGAGTCTTGAAGTGCTTGATTGTAGTAATATTGGTGGGGATTTTCTCTCTATTTTTCTTTTTTATTCCTCTTAAACCTTCGCCTATGCTTTCAACAAATTGACTGGTAGTGGCATATATGATAAAGTTGGGAGGAAGCTCTTTTAGTTTTTTCTCTGCTATTTGATTGGATGAAATAAGTAGCGATCCATCGTCTGCAATCAAGTATTCACAGGTAGAAAGAAAATAAGTACTTTCTGCAATTTTTTTTGTAAAGTTGAGTTCAGAACCCTTAAATAATTCTTTAAGTCGCTCATCAATAAAATATACTTGCTGACCTTCCCAATTGTTTTCCTTTAAAATATCTTGAAGATTGGTATGTATTTCCTGCATGTTTTCGCAATACAAGAACTTTCCGCCATTTGCTTTGAAATTTATAGTAAATTTCTCATCAATTGGCAGCTTTATTTCAGGCATATATTTGCCTCGCTCTTCGTTTTTTATGTTATTTCCTTCACTGTCTTTTAAACCGAAGATTTTACGAAATAGACTCATATATAGTTTGCTATTAATCTAATTCATTATACACTAATATCAAATATAAAAAAACTTAAACTATCTAAAGATAAATTTAAGTTTTTTATAATTATAATGACATTTCTTACTTTAAAAAATCATCTTTGATTTCTTCTTTTGAAACATCTTCACTT
>JBBSLN010000465.1:0-2619 GCA_038255205.1 Flavobacteriales bacterium | reverse complement strand
ATTCGAAAGTATCAACAATCTGTTTTTTGATCAATTTTTTACGGTACTAATTTTGGTAGATGTGGTATTACTTTTAATTTCCTTCTTTTATACAGATCAGTTCCATAAAATAATAAGAAACTCTGGATTTGTCATTTCGACAATTTTAATTCGAATGTCGTTTGGAGTAAGCGGATTAATCAGCACTATTTTAATTGTTGTGGCTGTTCTTTTTGGATTGGCAATCATTACCATCCATAATCAATACGAAAAAAACAATTTGCCTAACAAAGAACTGAATTAAAAAATAAATTTACCATAACAGAGTGTCGAACGTCTCAACCTAACTATAATAGACATGACAAAATCCTCAAAATTTGCTTGAGGGTTCTATCATTTTATGCTCATTTTTGTAATTCTTAACTATCATTTTCAAACTTTCGAGATAATCTCTTAAAGCTTTTTCGTCCATCGTTCCTTTTATGTTCTCTGCGCTTAACAACCTTAGAGGTGTTTCTTCCAAATACTTTTGCAATTAAGGTTACTTTCCTCTATCTCTCCAGAGATTTGAGGAATTTCGGTTATATTTTGAAAAAAAGTTACTGAAATTAATGCATTTAACAAAACAAGTAACCCAATTTTAAGGTTCAAAATCAGGATTTAAAGGGATGCCGTTGCTCCCAATCCTGTGATGGATTCATAAATTGGAAAATACCTTGTAGGGATGCGTTCATGAAAGGATTGGTATGTTTTAAATACACATACATCTTTTTTGGCTTGGCGCCTATTGAGCTTTTGATTTCCATAGCTGTTCGCGCATACACAATTGAAGCAAATTTATTTTGAATAGCAAATTCCAGCATGTCATATAGCATATTTAAGTACAATTGATTTTGATATTGATGGATTTTGTCATAACCCAGAAAATAGGTCTCCAAAATGTTTCCATTAAGAATTAAGGTATAAAAACCAATCAAGATGTCATCCAAATAATATCCAAAGACTTTAAAATTAGTCTTTAATTCGCACTTCAAGGCGCAGAAATGTCCTTTGGGCAATATAAACGTGTTTATTTTAGCATTGTCAGAAACCGTTTTATAAAGTTCATAAAGACGATTGGACTGTTGTTCGATATCTTGTAGAGTCAATTCCTTTTTTAGGATGCGTACAGCTTTCTTTCTGGCAACCTTATAACGCTGTCGATACTTGGTGTTGATTTCAGCGAGATAGTCGTCCAAATTGGCCCAATGGGGTTGAACATTTAAAATCATATTAGGTTGAACCGATATTTTATGGAACTTTTTGGATTGGAAAAATTGACTTTCCTGATGAATCAAATCTTCTGTAAAAAAATCTTTAAACATTATAATCCGAATGCGCTTTCTATGCTTGATCTTAATTGTTTGTTTGAGCGTTTCCAATGCTTCATACACCGTTTCAAGATATTTTGATTGTGAAATAAGATTGGGTTCGAAATAAATCCCATGTTGACCAGTGTGCATCAAATTTCCAACAACGAGCATATTCCCTTTTAGGAATTTGGAAACAAAATGTTTAAATTTTTGACGATAACAGGAATCTTTATAATTTCTAAAAATGTCTTCAAGATATAAATCAACCCGCTGAATAACAGCAACACCAACCAATTCTTCATCGCTAAACACACCCACATAAAACCAAGAAATGTTATTCGGAGTAACACTTTCCAATGCCGCAAAATACTGGGTTTGTAAAAAAATATCATGTGCCACCAGACCGTTCCATTCGGCTGGAAATTCTTTGACTGTATTATAAGTAGTGAAGTGTATCAAATCAAAAAGGAAAGACTGAATCATTACATCCAGCCTTTCCTGTAAAAGTAGTTAAATATTTTAAACCCATCCACAAACAATGCTTCCCATCAAGGTGAGGGTAACAATCCAATAGCCAGCATTGACAAAGATGTATTTGGCGCTCCTGTGTTCAAATAATCCATTAATGGCAACCAAAGGCAAGGCAAAAAACAATCCTGCAATCAATCCATGTAAGGCGCCATGTTTAAAGGTTCTAAATTTAGTTCCATAATCGTCCATGAATACTCGAAAAGAAGGCAAGGTTTCATCGGTAACCGCTCCTCCAATCATTGCATAAGCACCTGTTTGATGCACCGCAAGTGCCATAATCACGACGGTCATCATTAGTGACAGGATTACTGTTAACCCAAATATTTTGAATATGTTCCCTTTTTTAAGCTCTTCCTCGGTAAGACCAGCTTCACGAATCCAAACCGTTCCAAACACTTTCGGATGGTACCAGACAAAGCCAACAACAAGCGTTGTCAATGAGGCCACAGCAATGGCCAGAAAGTTCATTTCCATAATTTTACATGTATTAGTTAGTTGATTAAATGTACAAAAAAACCTCGAAAATAATTAGTTCGAGGTTTTTAATATTAGTGGAATTTGAGTCTTGTTAAATCAATTTGGCTTCTGAAGTTAATAAGTCATTATAATCTTCTAAAGCTGACTCGATAAATGCATCGATTTCAGTATTCCGTTTTAATCCTTGGTCCAACAAAACACGAAGCGTTATGAGTGTTGCCATTCGCGTTCCAACTTTTTTCGCTGCTGTATTAAACCAAGGTTCTAACTCTTCATAGCT
>JBBSLN010000464.1:0-2626 GCA_038255205.1 Flavobacteriales bacterium | reverse complement strand
TATAAGGAAATTAAGGCACTTGAAGCCAAGGAAGATTTTGGCAATCCACGATATACCGAATTGGTGACACAACATTATTACACCAAGCACGTCTTGCATTTGCCTTTGGAGGAATGGCCAGAATTCATCAATCGAGCCTTTTCGCATCTTAACCCCAATATATATATCTATATGCAAGGTTACAGTGAATTTGGTGTCACTGGTGATGCAACGCTCAAAGATTGGGATGTTTCTGATAGGCTCAAAGAATTAAAAATCCCAACCTTGATGATTGGCGGCACTTACGACACCATGGACCCAAAATATATGGAATGGATGAGCACACAAGTACAGCAAGGAAGAAGTTTGACAACAACTGCAGGCCACATTTCTCAATATGATGACCCCGACGCTTATTTCAAAGGATTGATAAAATTCATTAGAGATGTGGATGATGGAACTTTTTAAAAACTTTACCCCAACGAACACAAAGTTGAAAAACGTAATCCCGATAGCTATCGGGACGCAAGGCTTTGACAAATTTGTTGCTCCCGATAGCTATCGGTCCGAAAACCGTTGAGCCCTTGTGGTTAAAAACGCTGATAACACACTTATTTACTATACCCAATAACAACCAAAACCAACCAAAATGCAATTAAAACAATCTCTCTTCATTGCTCTGACCTTAAGCGTCATCAGCCTTACTGCATGGGAATTGTTTTGGCGTTCTCAAACAGACCACTACAAAGCAGGATTGGAAGATGATAGATATCTTTGGGCCAAAGAAAGGGCAAAAGTTGAGACTGCCACAGCTGAAGAAGTAATCCTTATTGGATCTTCAAGAACTGCCTTTAACTTTAATACCCATGTTTGGGAAGAAGTACAAGGTATAAAACCCATAAATCTTTCTACAGATGGGAAACCCCCTGGTCCCTTCCTAGATGATATCGTTCATAACACCTCATTTAATGGAACGATTGTAATCGGAGTAACGCAAGAATTTTGGTTTGATAAGGCAAATAATCCGTGGTGGAATAGTGCACAACAATGGGTAGATCATTACCATGATGAAACGTATGCCCAAAAACTTGGTTATTTCATATCGAAACCGTTGCAGCGAAATTTAGTGATGTTGACCTCCTCTGAACTGAAATTCTATAATGATTTGGATTTGAAATCACTTGTAAATAGAATGTCCATCCCAGGAAGGATTGAAGAAGAGCGTATGCTGTACAATTTCAGCTATCCCGATGAAGACAGAAACCTTATCATGTTTCCAGCTATGATTAATGACTCCAGTTTTGCAAAAAAAATCCAATATGTTTGGGACGGTTTTCTTCCTAAGTTACCAGAATACGATGTTATTAAAGATGATATGCCTGAAGTGTTTGATTACTATCAAAAAGTCATTGACATTTTTAAGGCTCGTGGAGGCAAAATTATTTTTGTGTGCCACAAAGCTGAAGATGAATGGGATAAGCATACGAGAAGAATGCTACCAAGAGAAAAAGTGTATGATCCATTTATGAAAATAATCAATTGCCCGTCCTATCATTTCGAAGATTATGAATTCATGTCTAAATATACATTACCCGATTGGTCTCACATGTATTATTCGGACGCTTTGACCTATACCAAGGATATGGTTACTGAACTTATTGAAGATGGTCATCTTCAATTACATAAAAAATAAAAACAATTAATTAAAACCAACCAAAATGAATCTAAAACAATCACTATTAATTGCTGTGACATTAAGTGTCTTCAGCATTGTTGCTTGGGAAATCTATTGGAGAAACCAAGGAAAAATTCCAGATTTGGACGACGACAAAAACCTTTGGGCTGTGCAGCGCGCAAGGGTTGTTGATGCATCAGAAAAAGATGTCTTACTTCTAGGCTCGTCGCGCGTCTTATTTGATATTCAATTGAATGAGTGGGAAAAAGAAACTGGCGTAAGACCAATTCAATTGGCCTGTGCTGGCGCTTCGCCCCTTCCTGTATTTCATGATATTGTGAACAACACCGATTTTAAAGGTACAGTATTAGTGGGTGTCACACCTGGCCTCTTTTTTTCTACTACTTTTCCAGAGGCTAGCCCTTGGAAACGACCACAAACTCGGATCGATTATTTTGAAGACAGAACATATGCCCAACGCATGAACCATTGGCTATCACTACCGCTTCAGAAAAATTTAGCTTTTGTGTCCACAAGCGAAGAGGGTTGGTCGGATGACATTGATTTGAAATCCTTATTAAATACGATAGATATAGGCAATAGAACAGGAAAACCCAAAGACCCACCATTCAACGCACTCCAATATATCGATGAAGACCGAAACAATCCAATGAGTGATAAAACCGCGACGGATACCGCTTTTGCCAATTCGATTCAAAAAGTGTGTAAATTTTTTATCATGAGCAATAAAATCCCTCCAGATAAGGAATCTACAACCAAATTTTTTGCTGCTGATGCAGAAAAATTCATGAAACGGGGTGGCAATCTTATTTTGTTACGATGCCCTTCCAGTGGTTGGTTGAAAGAAGGAGAAGATAAATTTTTGCCACGTACAGAGTTTTGGGACCCGTTGGTTAAAGCTACAAACGCCAAAGCATATTATTATGAAGACTATGAGCAGTTCAAAAATTT
>JBBSLN010000463.1:0-2634 GCA_038255205.1 Flavobacteriales bacterium | reverse complement strand
TCGCCATTGTCTGTTGGAAGAATGCTCAATTCTTTGTATCCATGGGTTAACCAATCCTGTGAAAAACTAAACAAGAATTTTTTACTCAAAAAATAACTTTTCCGCATGGCAGAACCGGCACCATCAGTGGCAATAATAGCATCAGCATCTTCTATAAATTCGTGCTTGTTTTCATAATCTTGGAATGTCGCGGTTGTCTTTTCAAAATCAACAGATTTGCACTTTTTATTGAAATGAAAGGTGACATTATCATGCTTTTCGGCTTCATCCAATAACAATGCATTTAACTGACCACGAGAAATAGAATTGATATATTCATGTTCGCGTCCACTGTAAGGCGCCAAAACGGTGTTACCTTCAATATCATGCAACATTCTGCCATGCATTGGAATGCATAAGTCTTTGACTTTATCTTCAAGGCCCACGAGTTTCATGGCTTTATTCCCTCTATCTGAAAATGCCAAATTGATAGAGCGTCCTGCACTTATATCCGTTTTTCTCAAATCGGGGCGCATCTCATAAACGGTCACGTTATAACCACGTTGTCCTAATCGTAAAGCGAGCAGACTTCCGCAAAGTCCTGCACCAATTATGAGTATGTTTTGTTGTTTTTTCATATTGTAATTCCTGCAAAAGCAGGTAGCTTTTATTATCAAACCTAAAAGGTTTTGGAAACCTTGCAGGTTACTTTATTATTTCCTTTAATCTCTCCACCAAATAATATACATCCTGAAATGAGTTATATAATGGAACAGGAGCACAGCGTATCACATTTGGTTCTCGCCAATCACTGATAACTCCAGATTCGGTTAGTTTATGGTGCAACGCTTTGTCTGCATTTTTAACTTGAATAGAAAGTTGACAACCTCGCTCTTCTGGATTTGATGGTGTGATAATTTTAATCGTGTCTTCTCCCAATTGTTTCAATAAAAACTCAAAATAACCTGTGAGTTGTTTTGATTTTTTCGTCAGTTTTTCCATGCCTAGTTCGGCGAAAATATCCAATGACGCTCTAATGGCAGCCATAGATAAAATAGGTGGATTGCTCAATTGCCAACCTTCTGCGCCTGGCATTTGATCAAATTCGTCACGCATTTTAAAACGCGTCTCTTTATTATGGCTCCACCAACCAGTAAACCTATTGAGGTCTTTTCTGTGGGCATGACGCTCGTGCACAAAACAACCACCTAAACTTCCGGGTCCAGAATTCAAATATTTATAAGTACACCAAACTGCAAAATCAGCTCCTGAATCGTGAAGATTCAGTTCTACATTTCCTGCACCATGAGCACAATCAAATCCAACTATGCAACCGTGTTTATGGCCAAGTTGTGTGATTCGTTTTAAATCGAAAAATTGTCCTGTATAGTAATTAACTCCACCGATCATGACCAAAGCAATTTCATCGCCTTGTTCTTTCAGAATAGCTTCTAAATCTTCATAATTGGCTAACTCTTCGCCTTTTCTAGCTTTCCACAAAATCAAACCTTCCTTTTCATCAAACCCATGATGTCGTAATTGCGATTCTACAGCATATTTATCCGATGGAAAGGCGTCGGCTTCAACGACTATTTTATAGCGTGCTTTAGTTGGTTGATAAAACGATACCATCATAAAATGAAGGTTCGCCGTCAAGGTATTCATCACGACCACTTCAATGGGTTTGGCACCTACAACTTTTGCCATGCTTTCTGTCAAAAATTCGTGGTAACCTAACCAAGGATGTTTGGCTTCAAGATGGCCTTCCACGCCCAAATTGGCCCAATCTTCCAATTCTTGATTAATATAGTCTTTTGTTTGTTTTGGTTGCAATCCGAGTGAATTGCCAGTCATGTAAATTAATTCATTTCCCGCTTTATCTTTAGGAATGTGAAATTGATTTCTATAAACGGCTAATTCATCTTTTTTATCTTGCTCTAAAGCAAAATCGAGACCTAATTTGTAGTTGGACAAAGTGTGTTGCTTTTTCGGTTTACAACAAAAATAAGAATTATAACTTTAGTAATGTAGAGATCAAAAGTTCAATTATCATGCAGACATTGTAATTACAGTGTTTATTGAAAAGTTGGATGTTGAATCATCGGTTTCCCAAAAGGGAAGAATAAATCCGAAATTGATTTTTTGTATCTTTATTCAAAATCAGGAGTAAAGAATAAAAGGAAAATCCACTGGATAGGTTTTATTTTTACGACACGATCCTAAAAAAAATTATAAATGGAAAATGCAACTGGAGAAGTTATAAAGATTGAAGTACGTAAAAATGGACCGTTGTAGTTCATGGCGACCTAATGGTTACGCACGTTGATGGAAGCACAGAATCCCTTTCGCGCATTACAACATTTTGTAGATGTGGTGCGTCCTCTAACAAGCCATACTGTGATGGTAGGCATAAGGGTGTCGAGTTTCAGGGATGATTGAACAAAATATTTAACTTGTAAGACAGATTTGTAATAGAGTATCCCGCCAAAAAACGGGATTAGTTCAACTAAAAATTTTCAATGCGCCTAAAAAGCTTCCTAAAATTTTAGTTTCACTAAAAAAAAAGAGCTTCGACTTAATTAGTGGAAGCTCTTTTTGAATATATAGAGACGCATACTGCGGAATATTCTTTTGATATAACTTATATACGTCTGT
>JBBSLN010000462.1:0-2636 GCA_038255205.1 Flavobacteriales bacterium | reverse complement strand
CACCCGCCGTAGTAAACATGCTTATCCCATGAAGCATTCCTGATTTTTCTTCTAGCGTCATTTGACTGATTATACTGTCAATTTTAGTGTCATATTCATGAGAAATGGATTGGCCCATGTAGTTTTCAGATGTGGTTACTTGCTTCGTATCTGATTTTTGTTGCTTGGCAACTTCACATGAAGAAAAAATTAACGCCATAATCAAGGATAAGATGATTGCTTTAGTAGTCATTTATAGTTTATTATTTAAATTACAATTTTCAGTATAGTCTATAAATGAAAAAGATTTCATTATTCACAACCCACGCTAAAGATATTCAATTTTTGCATTTTTTATAGTTAGTTACTTTATAAATTGTTTTTCGTGATTTAAAATAATCATTTTTATTGGGTCCGTTAAAAATCCTAAATTCACAATTTGAACAATAGAAATATAAAAAGCCCCTTATTCAAAGCTAGAATATCATGCTCGAGTCAAGTTTTCGCTGTTAGTAGTTTAGAAATATTATACTTCAAAAACTTTTCTACTTAACCCTATAGGCAAGATCTTCTGGAAAAAATGAGAGTAAAAAATTAGGCAGGTCTTTACCCCGTATTATTTTAAGACATTTATTTATCGAATGTCCGAAATCAGTCATAATAATTTGATTATGTTCAATTTATTGCCGAATAAGATTTGACCCATATTTTAAGGGGTGGCTTTTTCAAACAATTTTTTACAGAGAATTTTTGTTCCCTTTATTACCGGGTAGACAAAAATTAGGATTGCCAACGAAATTTTTTATTCTCATGATTAAAAGCGGACGTACCGTCCATTTGTCATCACTTTAGTTAGAAATAATTGGTAGCCTTATTTGTGATGCGTATTTTGAAGAATGATGCACCTTGTTATGGGCGATTACACCTTCTTTTTCGTCATAGTTATTGCCTCCAGTATTCAAATTACGAGCAAAACGAGGGAAATTACTGCTAGATATTTCAATCCGTATACGATGTCCTTTCTTAAAGAAATTACTTGTAGACATGGGCGTCAAATCTACTTTATAGACCTTATCTTTCTCCATAAACACTTCTTTGTCATAACCTTCGCGATATCTTACACGTTGTATGGTTTCATCAAGATTATAAGCTTTCCCATCAGGATACACATCGATAAGTTTAATGGTAAAATCAGTGTCTTTTGCATCTGAAGACACATATAATGTAGATTCAATAAAACCTGAAATTTCTACGCCTTCTTCTAAAGTATCTGTTGTGTAGACCAAAATATCATTTCTGGTTTCCATTTGTTGTTGATCGAAAGCGCCTCCCTTAACAGCATTTCCTGTGCAACATACATTACCTCCATAAGAAGGTACTGGTTTCATAGGGTCATAAGTGAAACTATCTGGATGATCAGAATTTGCTTTTGATGTTGTTAATTTTCCATCTCCAAAGTAACTATTGGCTTCACCATTGCTGTTTAGATAATAAGTAGTGAATTTAGCTTTTTCTGGAGGCCAAGTTTCTGATGCTTGCCACTTGTTACTTCCCATTGTATAATATTGCACTCTAGGTGTTTTCGCTTTAAAATCGTTTTGTTCTCCTTTCAGCCATAAATCAAACCAAGCATAAATTTGCTCATCGTAGTTAAGCCTGGCATCGCCAACACTACGTTCGCCAACGATAGTATTTTCGGTTGCTCGCGTATAACCACAATGTAAAGTTGGCGCAATTACCAAGTATTGATTATCTCTAATGGCTGCATCTTTGGAATTATTTCTAACATGATTAAATAAAGATAGATTTGGGGTTATAGACACATCGTACCAAGAAGCAAACCAAAAACTTGGGACACCGAATTCCATAGTATCATGATAGATTCCTCCATTAAACCACGCTTCATCATTTGGTTTACGGCGTATCATTTTATCAAAAATCTCATTTTTACCGTTTATGTTTTTTAGTATATCCTGAATCGGTAAATGTTTCAATGCTTCAGCCATATCTATTGGTGGATTTTCAGGCGCTAAATCGTAAAATCTGGAAATTCTAATCAAATCTTCTTGAGTAGCTCCAGCTGGAATTCGTGGTTTAAATTTATCGTGCTCTACACCATATAGCCAAGAAAAGAATAACATTTGTTCAGCACCTCCACGATACCAATTTCCTTGTTCGTTAATTTTACCAACCCTACCAACACCGGCACCATAACCTTGAGGCACCATTGCCGCGTGAGAAGGATGATCTAAAGCTGCAACAGCCATTTGCCATTCGGCAGTAGAAGAACAACCCAAAGTCCCTATTTTACCATTAGACCACGATTGATTTTTCATCCAGGTGAATGCATCATAGCCATCAGTTAATGGTACTCCTAAAATATCCCACTCGCCCTCTGAAAAATAGCGGCCACGTTCATTTTGAACCACATAAGCATAGCCGTTTTTAACTGCTTCCAAAGCACTTTTTGCTGTACTTGTTTTTTGTTCTCCATCTCCCCAAGAATTAAAATTATAAGGTGTACGCGAAAAAATAATAGGCACTTTTTCATTTGTTTTAGGACGATATATATCAGTAGCTAAACGAATACCGTCGCGCATCGGCATCATTATTTTTTGATCTACAATGGCGATTTCTTCAAGTTCTTGAAGGATTTT
>JBBSLN010000461.1:0-2637 GCA_038255205.1 Flavobacteriales bacterium | reverse complement strand
TTCCACCTGTTAAAACGCAAACTCGCCAAAGCACTGTGACGATTGCCATTAAAATTTTCGGAATAATTAAGATGCTCAAATTTATAGGTTGCAATACCATTTTTTGGGTGTACCAATTCTAATCCCGCAGTTAATAAATTTTGATTTCCAAGTGGCATGTCCAAATTCCAATCCCGATTGAATTCGGCGTAGTACAATCGTTGAATCGTTTTGAAGTTTTGTTGAATAACGTCGGCATCGAGAATGGCGGACAAATTCCAAAGACTATCCGTTTTAATGATGTTTTGATTCACTCGTAATTTTCCAGCAAACCCATCATTATTGGCATCATCTAAATTTGAAAACAAATTCAAATCATTTTTACTTCCGGCAGCTTCAAAATAAATATCAGTTCGTTCTGTGGGTTTGTAGGTGCCGTTGACGACCGCCAATTGTAGTTTTGTTGGCGCAATGAGTTGAACAATTGCCGCATAATTCCCCTGTGAAACGCCAGCGATAGGCGACACATAGTCGTAAATATTACTGATGGCATTGCTATTGATAAGTACATAATCACCTTGATTATTTCCAACCAAACGGAATTTCACACTGAACAATTCGTCTTCAGGATTAGAAGAAAACACAAAGGCTTCCACACCATCGATCAACTCCTTTTTATATAGAATACGGTTTTCACTAAATGCTTCAGGAACACCTGAAGGTGCTACCATCTGCGTTGGGTCATCACCAGCATCGGCTAAAATGGCAACTTGTTCTGGCGATAAGTTTTGCTGCAAAGGTTGATTTTTTGAATCTACTTCCGAATATACAGAAACACCTAGTTTCAACTTTTCGGTTTCATAATTGCTTCCGCCATATACGGTAAACCTTGAAAAATTACGCTCGCTAAATTGATAATCCACGGTAATTCGCATTTCGGATGTAATCGGAAATGTGGAGTTGAAAATGATTTCACCCGCGTTATAATCGATGATGTAATCTTGACTTTCGCCTCGTTTGATAGGCAATCCATTCACATAAACAGTTTCACTTCCAGAGACAATGAGTACAAATAATTCATTATTCGGACCACGTAATTTATAAGGGCCTTGATTGCCTTCCTGGGCTTGAAACTGACTCGTTGTAAACTGACCTCTTACCAATGCACCTGCTGCAAAAATATTGGTTTTGGATTCTTCTTTGTCGAAATTCACATTGACCAAAAGTCCTTGAACGCGTTTACTGAAGCGTGCGAAATAGGTGTTGTTATTCACCAAATCGATATCACCCGCCCTAATATTCCATTGGTCACTAAACAATTCAATAAACACTTGGTCAAACTCATCGAGTCGTTGCGAGTAGCCGCTTTCCTGTAACGGTATGTTGGCATCTTGTATGGAAGCACGTAAGGAAACCTTATCACTCAACTTTCCAGAAATCTGCAAATCGAGTTCACTATTTAATACGGAATTCTGATTATTTCCTATAGTAACACCCCGTGAAATACTACCAGAAGTCGTCAATCCGTCGAACGGTGTAAAATTTTGAGTCAATGTGGATTGTGAGAGTTTATACAAACGTTGCATATTTTCAGTATTCTCGACAATGATCCTGTCATCCAACTGAAAATACTTTCGTGTTATAAAATCAGGATATCGTAAATAATCGATGATGATGGAATCGGTCTCCATCGGCTTTTTGAAGATTAAGAGTGCTTTGGAGAAATCGATGGTGTAAAATGAGCTGTCGATAAGGATATTTCTTTTATTTTTGAGAATGAAACGGCTGGAGTTGATGCTTACCGTATCCACTAAAATACTATCTCTGACGGCTAACTTCTTCGTCCTGTAATTCGATGAAGTTTCTTGCGCCATGGCACAAAAACTCATAAAAATAAGGATAAGAGAAATAGCAATTTTCATCTAGTATATTAACTTCTAAAGACGAAATATATTTTATAGTTAAAATGCCTTTAAAATTTTCGTATAAAAGTACAGTATTATTTAATTTAGCTGAAATTCTATTAATACGACAAAAGAATCAGGAGCCAAGAGCAAAGACACTGCTCAATTTGGTTTTCAATCTTGGCTCTTGGCTCTTTAATCCTTATTCAAAATAAATGAAAATCATATCCTATAACGTCAACGGCATACGAGCAGCACTCAACAAAGGTTTTATCGATTGGTTAAAAAGCGTAAATGCAGATGTGGTCTGTTTACAGGAAATTAAGGCCATGAAGGAACAATTGGATTTAGAAGTCTTTGTGGAAGCTGGCTACAAGTACAATTATTGGTTCAGTGCACAGAAGAAAGGCTACAGTGGCGTGGCCATTTTAAGTAAAACCGAACCGAATCACGTCGAATATGGCACGGGAATCGCCTCTATGGATTTTGAAGGCCGCAATATTCGTGCTGATTATGATGGACTTTCTGTGATGAGTTTGTATTTACCATCCGGAACGAATGATGCACGACTACAGTATAAATTCGATTATATGGATATGTTTCACGATTATATCCACGAGCTCAAAACGGATGTTCCAAATTTGGTAATTTGTGGTGATTATAACATCTGCCATGAAGAAATCGATATTCACAATCCAAAAGGTTTATCTAATGTTTCAGGATTTCTACCTGTGGAACGAAAATGGATTGGAGG
>JBBSLN010000460.1:0-2645 GCA_038255205.1 Flavobacteriales bacterium | reverse complement strand
TCAAGAGCGTAGTTCTTAAATCCTGCCTCGTAAATTGACTATCCGATGTTTAAGACATCTTTCATCGTGTAAATTCCTTTTTTACCATGAATCCATTCGGCTGCGACAACCGCGCCAAGTGCAAATCCTTCTCGACTATGGGCGGTATGTTTTATCTGTATGCTATCCACATTCGATTCGTAGCTTATTTCATGTGTTCCTGGCACATTTTCGATACGTTTGGCTGTGATGCCTAGTTCTTTCGCTTTTGGTTCGTCCAAAGTCCAAGAGGTGTATTCTGAATTTTTGATTATTTCATTGGCTAGTGTAATTGCAGTACCACTCGGTGCATCGAGTTTCTGGGTGTGATGGATTTCCTCAACACAGACTTTATATTGAGGTAATCTTTCCATCAATTTAGAAAGTTTTTTGTTCAATTCAAAGAATATGTTGACACCAAGGCTGAAATTGGAAGCGTATAAAAAAGCGCCTTCCTCTTTATTGCAAAATTCAACGGCTTTGTCGTAATTATGGAGCCAGCCAGTGGTTCCAGAAATAACTGGAATTCCGTGTTTAAAACAATTGACTATATTGAAAAACGCCGCATTCGGAACGCTAAAATCGATAGCGACGTCCGCTTTTGTGATGTCATAGCCATCTTCTAGAGATGTTTTGATGACTATGGTATGGCCGCGATCGATGGCTATTTTTTCAATAGTTTTTCCCATTTTCCCATAACCAAGTAAAGCGATGTTCATGTCCTAAAATTTAAAATTTAAGGTGAGTCCCAAATCTGTAAAGTTTTCCTGCTCATTGTATTGAAAATGAGGTTTCAGTGCTAAATTCTCATCCACATTATACTGAAGTAAATGGGCATCCACATTAGCGTCAATGATATTCAGGGCATAAATACCAAATGTAATGAGCAACGAAAGTTCTTTATTCTGTTTTAATGTTTTTTGCGCTCTTTGGAGTCCGTCTAAAGTCACACGTGGAAATTCGTCATCATCAAAACCTGCCAAGCGACGTTTGTAAGCATCGCGATAGCGATTGTATTGCTTGTCGTTACGTTGATAGAAATAAATTCCCGTCGCAATACCACCAACAGCAATCGGAATTTTCCAATATTTTTTATTATAGGCTTGGCCTAAACCGGGAAGAATAGCAGAATAGAATGCTGCCTTTGCCGGAGATAAAGGGTCGATAGGTTCTTTTACAATTTGTTCTGCAACAACCAATTCTTTTGGAAGCGTTTCAGGAATACTGTCATTTTCAACTTGGGAAAAAGAGACACTACTTATGAGACATAAAAGTATGGTATGACTAAATTTATTTAGCACTTTGTACAAGTTTTTTGATACGGTTAAAATCCTCTTCAGAATGGAATGGAATCGTTATATTCCCTTTGCCATTCTTACTGACCTTAACGCTGATTTTGTGTCCAAAGTATTCTGAAAATTCCTTGATCCCTTTTTTTATGAATTTAGGAAGTTCGTCTGGCTCGCTTTTAGGAGCAATTTTGATTTCACTTGTAGTGTGATAATTTTTCACCAAAGCTTCTGTATCCCGAACCGACATCTTGTTGCTGATAATTTTTTCGTAGATGTCCAATTGACTGCTTTGGTCTTCAATATTGATAATCGCGCGACCATGTCCCATTGAGATAAACCCATCTCGCATTCCTGTTTGAATGATTGGGTCTAACTTTAGTAATCTTAAATAGTTGGCAATTGTGGAACGTTTTTTACCGACGCGTTCACTCATTTGTTCCTGAGTCAGATTGATTTCGTCAATCAGGCGTTGGTATGACAAGGCAATTTCAATAGGGTCTAAATCCTGACGTTGTATATTTTCAACAAGCGCCATCTCAAGGGACTCTTGGTCATTTGCAATGCGAATATAGGCAGGAATCGTTTCAAGACCGATCAATTTTGAAGCTCTATAACGACGCTCACCTGAAACAAGTTGGAACTTATTAAAATCTAATTTCCTAACGGTAATCGGTTGGATAACACCCAATTCCTTGATGGACGATGCTAATTCGCGTAAAGTTTCCTCGTTGAAATTGGTACGAGGCTGAAACGGATTGATTTCAATCGCGTCCAGATCCAGCTCCACAATATTCCCAATCACTTTATCTGCATTTTTATCCTGTACCGATTTGATATCGTTCGATGGATCTTTTAAAAGTGCTGATAAACCTCTTCCTAGTGCTTGTTTTTGGGTCGCCTTCGCCATTAATTCTCCTGTTTTTTGATAATTTCCTTTGCCAAATTTAAATAATTCGACGCACCTTTACTGCTCACATCATAGTTGATGATGCTTTCGCCGTAGCTCGGTGCCTCACTCAAACGCACATTTCGCTGGATAATGGTTTGAAACACCATATCTGTAAAGTGCTTTTGGACTTCCTCCACCACTTGATTTGATAAGCGCAAGCGCGAATCGTACATTGTTAACAACATGCCTTCGATGTCTAAATTGGCATTGTGAATACGCTGCACGCTTTTGATGGTATTCAGTAATTTCCCAAGACCTTCCAAGGCAAAATATTCACATTGAATAGGAATGATAACTGAATCTGCTGCAGTTAAAGCGTTCAAGGTCAACAATCCCAAAGATGGCGCGCAATCAATCAAAATATAATCGTAAGAAGCTTTTAAATG
>JBBSLN010000459.1:0-2653 GCA_038255205.1 Flavobacteriales bacterium | reverse complement strand
CCAATGAGGCTTTCACATTGCAATTCGAAAATCCATATAAAGATGCATTAAAATTGAGTTTTACAGGAATTCTACTTTCGTTTTTATTGTCAATCGCTATTATTGCCTGCTTATTTTATCTATTGAAAATCATTAAAGACCAAAAGCAATTGGCAGAGGTCAAAAATGACCTTATCAGTAACATTACTCATGAATTTAAAACACCTATTTCAACCATTGCTGTTGCTATAGAAAGTATAAGAGATTTTAAAGGCATTGACGATAAAAATCGAACCAAAAACTATCTTAATATCAGTTCCGAGCAGTTAGGGAAACTTAATACGATGGTTGAAAAATTACTAGAAACAGCCACTTTAGATAGTGACCGACTCGAACTCCACAAGGAGCCACAAGATATCATTACGCTTTTAAATGACGCTGTCAATGAAATGAGAATGAGGGCAACCGATGAAACCATCAAATTTGAATGTAGCGAAGAAATTATAATGACAACGATTGATGGGTTTCATATTGAAAACGCCATAAATAATATTTTGGATAATGCATTGAAATATGGTGGAATTGAAATTGAAGTATCCATTTATCAAAAAAACAGTCAAGTGATTATCGATATCATTGACAATGGAAATTCCTTATCTAAAAATACTAAAGACAAAATATTTGAAAAGTTTTATAGAGTTCCTAAAGGCAATACACATGACGTGAAAGGTTTCGGTATAGGGTTATATTACAGTAAAAAAATTATAGAGAATCATAACGGGACTTTGCAATTAATGCTCCAACCTCATCAGACAATTTTTAAAATCACCCTACCGAATGACTAAAAAAATCACGATTCTTTTAGCCGAAGACGAACCTTCTTTGGGTCAAATAATCAAAGAAAGTCTTGAGACACGTTCATTCAATGTTTTGCTTTGTGAAAATGGCGAAAAAGCATTGCAAGTGTATCATGACCAGCAACCAGAATTGTTAGTGCTAGATGTTATGATGCCCAAAAAGGATGGTTTCACTTTGGCCAAAGAAATAAGAGCTATCGATGAGCACATTCCTATTATTTTTCTAACTGCAAAATCCCAAACGCAAGATGTGGTGGAGGGTTTTACAATTGGAGGTAACGATTATCTTAAGAAGCCATTCAGTATGGAGGAATTGATTGTAAGAATCAATAATTTACTTAATCGAACACAAGTTCAAAAAACATTAGAAATTCTTACGCTTGGTCGTTTTACTTTTGACTTTCCGAAACAAACGCTTCAATTTCAAGATGACGAAAAAGTGCAATTAACCCATCGCGAAGCGCACTTATTGTTTCATTTAATTAAAAACAAAAATCAGGTGTTGGACCGAACCCTTATCCTAAATAAACTTTGGGGAAATGATGATTTTTTCAATGCCAGAAGCATGGACGTTTTTATAAGTAAACTCCGCAAAAAATTGAGCGCTGATGATTCGATTCAAATTTTAAATGTGCGCGGATATGGATATAAATTAATCTGTTAAAAGTGGTTTGATTTTTGTACTTTTCAAATCACAATGAAACAACTCTTTATTGCACTACTATTCTTTTCTGCGTCTCTTTTTTCTCAAGAGTCGGTTGATGCTCTTTTGACGAAATCAACCGAGATTTCATTGCAGTCAATCGTTGGCATTGATAATTTCGGAATTATCTATCTTATTAACGACAATGTTTTCCATAAAATTGATAAGCAAAACGACATTACATATAGCAACGTGCAACTTGGGAATATTACTTCGGCGAATGCTTTTAATTCATTAAAGATAAATCTGTTCTATAAGAATTTCAATACAGCCATCATTCTCGATAATCGATTGGCCGAAGTTTATAAAATTGATTTCAACACCATTCAACCCTATAAAAACGTCTCGCACATTTCTACGGGTTACGACAATACGCTGTGGATTTTCAACACAGATTTACAGCAACTGGAGCTTTTTGATTACAAGGCAACTAATGTTAGGGTCGTAACGATGCCTGTTCAATCGAATGTTTTGGATATACAGAGCAATTTCAACTTTTGTTGGCTGTTGACGGAGAAACACCTTTACAAATACAATTATTTTGGCAGCATAATCGCTAAAATCCCAAATAATGGCATCACAAAAATTGCTGAAGACAATGGGAATTTGGTCATTAAACAAAATGGAAAACTACTTTATATGCCAAAGGATTCTGAAATAGTTCTTTCCATTCCACTCAACGAATTGTTAATAAATCAGTTTTTGGTAACCAATGAAACCTTGTATATTTACGATTCCAAAAAACTACATCAATACCAATTAAAAATCAAGTAAACTATGCACGTTGCAATTGCCGGAAACATTGGCGCAGGAAAGACCACATTAACCAAATTATTGGCAAAGCACTACAGATGGGAACCGCAATTGGAAGACGTCGTTGACAATCCATATCTCGATGATTTTTATAACCAGATGGAGCGCTGGTCATTCAATTTGCAGGTCTATTTCCTGAACAGTCGTTTTCGTCAGGTATTGCAGATCCAACAAAGTGGAAAGGAAATCATACAGGACCGCACCATTTATGAAGATGCTATGATCTTCGCCCCCAACCTGCACGAAATGGGCCTGATGCCTAAACGAGACTTTGATAATTACTATATGTTTTTTGAAACAT
>JBBSLN010000458.1:0-2656 GCA_038255205.1 Flavobacteriales bacterium | reverse complement strand
GTGGAATCATAGGTTTTATAATCGCATTGAGGTGATGTTCTAACCCATTCTTCTGGCCAAACCGGGTCTTTGTCTGTGACAGGACCCGTATGATTGATAACTGCATCCAATACAATACGAATTCCGTTTTTGTGAGCGGTTGCGACCAAGTTTTTTAAATCTTCTTTAGTGCCGAAATTTGGGTCGAGACTTGTCCAATCGCTTGCCCAATAGCCATGGAAAGCATACGACAATCCCGTGCCTTCATCCGTTCCTCCGTGGATTTGCTCGACAATAGGAGACAACCAAATAGCATTCACTCCTAATTCAGTAAAATATCCTTCTTCAATTTTTTGGGTGACACCTTTGATGTCGCCACCTTCAAAACCACGCAATTTTCCTGTTTCTTTGGTTCTATCAAAATTAAGATCGTTTGTGGTATCCCCATTATTGAAACGGTCTGTCAATAAAAAATAGAGGTTAGCACCTTCCCAAACGAAAGGTGTTTTCTCTTGCTTTTGAACCACTACATTTTTGGATTTTTGCGCGCAATTTGCAAGGGCAAAAAATGCTAGTATAATCGTTAAAATTGGCTTCACTTGTTTAGTTTTATTTTGATTTCTGATTCATTTTTGGTATTCCATTTAAATGGAATCGATAGTCTCTTGGAAGTTGAATTCCAATTGACTTCTACTTTTTTGCCATTGATTTTGATACTTTTAGGTTTGCTTGAAATGTTATGAACAATGATTTGAAATTCTTTAGTTGAAGTTTTAAAATTATTTCCTGTCTCGGCTTCAAATTCTAAATCCAGTTCTAATTTTTCAAGTTCACTTTCGAAATAAATCAATTCGTAAGCTCCAGTTTCATAGGCATTCGGAGTTTTACCATCGTCATTATAAAGTTGGCCTTTGCTTTCTGTAACTGAAGCATCAAAATAATAATGCAATTCTATATCTGTTCCGCTATATTCTTTTGTGCTTTGCATCGGTTTCGCCATTGGAATATAAGCGCCCGCTTTTACATAGGTTGGAATATGATCCTCATGTGTTTTAATGGTTTTGGATTGTCCGCCTTCAAATTTTTCATCTGTATAAAAATCAAACCAAACATGATTTTTCGGAAAATAGACGTTCTTTTCTTTGACTCCCGACTCCATTATAGGTGAAATCAAAAAATCATCACCCCAAAAATATTCAGAGGCATCAGTTAATAAATTTTGTGTTGCATCTTCAAAAAATAGTGGACGCATCAGGGGCGTGCCATTTTGATGATTTTCAAATGCCAAATTGTAATTATACGGTAACATTTTGTATCGCAATTCAATTGATTTCTTTGCCAAAGCTTTTGTTTTAGCTTCACGGAAAACAGGTTCGGCAGGTACCGCTTCCTGTGCATGAGGTCTGTAAATAGGCTGAAAAACGCCATATTGCAACCAACGTGTATAAAGTTCATCATCGAGATTGTCACCTGCAAAACCACCTAAATCAGAGTGCATGTAGCCTAGACCTTGCATCCCCATTTGCAGCGCAATTTCCGGTTGACTTCGTAAACCTCCCCAACTTCTATTGACATCACCAGACCAAGGCATCATTCCAAAACGCTGTGAGCCAGATGAACCTGCTCGCATTAGGATGAATGGTCTCTGGTTTGGAAAATCGGTCTTATAACCTTCATAAACTAAACGTGCCCAATCGTGTCCATAAATATTGTGGACTTCATCGGCCGTTCCAGTCGCATGTAGTAATTTGGATGGATGGACTTCAGGCTCGCCCAAATCGCCCCAAATTCCGGTCACGCCCATATCTGCCAAATTCTTATAAATATTCCAGAACCAGGCTTTCCCTTTTGGATTGTAGATATCGACCAAGCCTGTATTTCCAAAATAAAAATCAAATTTGTATGGATTTCCAACGGAATCTTTAGCTAGTACATCATTATCAACTGCTTCCTGCCAGCGCTTGGAAGTAGTTAAAATGAATGGTTCTGTGACCAAAATGGTATTGACATTTTTAGCTCTCAAATCCTTAATCATTTGTTTAGGGTTTGGGAAGGAGTCTTTCAAAAACTCCAGATTTCCCATGTGACCTTGAATATCTTTCCCGAACCAAAAAATATCGATGATAACCGCATCCAAAGGAATTTGTTCATCCCTAAATTTTTGGACGGTTTCTTCGACTTCTTTTTGCGTGTGATAGCCGAAACGGCTGGAGAAATTACCAAAAGCCCAACGAGGTGGCAAGGGTTGTTTTCCTGTTAAATCGGTATAATTATCCACTAAATCGAACCAAGAATCACCGACAACTACTTGATAAGTTTTTCGTCCTGAAATGGTTTCATAAGTCAATGTGTTCTTTTGTTTGCTGTCTAAATCCAAAAACCCAATGGGTGGATTGTCAAAATGGATTAAATATTTATTTGACGACATCACAATCGGCATCGTATAGTTCATCAATTCCGAACGGGCTTCGTATCCATAATGCGCTCGGTTATAAAGCTGTAAACGATTACCTCGACGGTTCATTCCAAGTGCTCTTGCGCCTCCTCCGTACAGCACTTCATCTTTCGTTAAATTGAATTGTATGGTTTCTAGACTGTCATTTTTGACATACCCCATTTTTTCGGAAATGATGGGTTTGCCCTTGTATGAATAAGAAATTTGGAAGGGCTGTTTTTG
>JBBSLN010000457.1:0-2658 GCA_038255205.1 Flavobacteriales bacterium | reverse complement strand
TTACACCGAATACAGAGATAAAATGATGGGCTATAAAGATGAAAACCTTTCTGAAACAGAACAGTTGAGCAAAGATATCCTCATTTGGGAATCTAACATGAATCTGGAACGCCTCGAGTTCAATGAAGACCAGACGCCTATCAATCAAATGTGGACTTTGCAATTGAACATCGGTCAATATGCTAGCGGGTCAAGTGCACAACCTTTTAAAACTGTTGAAGACTATAAGAATTGGATCAAGCGTTTAGATGGGTACATGCTATGGATGGCTTCGGCTCAAGAACGCATGATGGAAGGTATGAAAGAAGGAAACGTTTTACCGAAATCCCTGATCAAAAAAGTATTGCCACAGCTCGAGGCAATGGCCAATCCAAATATTGATGAGCATTTATTTTTTACGCCAATCAAAAACCTTCCAGATAACTTTACAGATGAAGAAAAAGAGGAATTGACCGTTCTGTACAAGAACTATATCAATGACAAAATCGTTCCAGCTTATGCCAGTCTGCATAAATTTATGTCCACAGATTACTTGAAAGCTGGACGCACCACTAGTGGAATTGCGTCTACTCCAAAAGGTGAAGCATATTACAATCATCAGATAAAATTATACACGACGACCAATATGACTGCCGATGAAATCCATCAACTGGGCCTGCAAGAAGTAGCACGAATTTTGTCGGAAATGGAGAAAGTAAAAAATGAAGTAGGCTACAAAGGCACTTTAGTTTCGTTTTTTGACCATGTCAGAAATAAAAAGGAATTGATGCCTTTTAAAACGGCACAGGAGGTCATAGATAACTTTAACAAAATTCATGAAACAATGCAGCCGCAACTGGAAAAATTGTTTGACATCAAACCAAAAACATCTTTTGAGGTCAGACAAACAGAGGCCTTTAGAGCTGCTTCTGCAAGTGCTGAATACAATCCAGGCTCTTTAGATGGCACACGTCCGGGTATTTTTTATGTACCAATTATAGATGCCGCAAAATATAATATGTTTTCTGATGAATCCTTGTTTTTACATGAAGCAATTCCAGGACATCATTATCAAATTTCGCTGCAACAGGAAAATAAAGACCTTCCAGATTTTAGAAGGACACTTTGGTATAGTTCTTATGGAGAAGGTTGGGCCTTATATTCCGAATCATTGGGTAAAGAACTCGGTTTATACACCGACCCATATCAATATTTTGGAACGTTGAGTGCCGAAATGCATAGAGCCATTCGTTTGGTAGTCGATACTGGGTTGCATAGTAAAGGCTGGACACGTGAGCAAGCCATAAAATATTCTATGGAGAATGAAGCAGAAAGCGAAGAGGGTATTACATCAGAAATAGAGCGCTATATGGCAAATCCAGGTCAGGCGCTGTCTTATAAAATTGGACAATTGAAAATTCGTGAACTACGTGCGAAAGCTGAAGCCGAATTGGGCGACAAATTCATTATTGGTAAATTCCACAATCAAGTCTTGGAATCAGGTTGTTTACCATTGGAATTGTTAGAACAAAAAATCAACAAATGGATTTCGAGCACCAAAGCTAATGCTGCATAAACTTTACCTTCATATCATTTGTCTTCTCTCTTTCACTTTATGTTTTGGACAAACAGCCATAAAGGACAAGCAGACAGAATCTCCTATTTCGTATGCCAATATCTCTTTTGGCAATGGCTATGGGATGTTCGCTGATGATAAAGGCCTATTTGTTTTTACAAAAAAACTATATCCTGATGTCGATTCGCTTTTCATCTCGGCATTGGGTTATAAATCGTTGACGGTTGCTGCTTCAAACTTGACTAATCTACTTTTTCTTGAAGCTGATGTTGATGAGCTGAACGAAGTGGTTATTCGAACCAAAATAGACCGTAAGTTTAAGGAAGAAACATTGAAGCCTTATCTCGACGATGATTACTACCACTGTTGGCTTCCCACAATCGAATCAGAAATTGCAGTCTTTTTCCCCAATGAGGATAATCAGAACAAACAGATTGTAAATGTTCATTTTCCAATTACATTGGAATCCAAAGATTGGGAAAAGCGCAAAAAAAAGAATGCCGACAAACAACCCTTCTCTACCTTATTCAAAGCCAAGTTTTATGCAAACAGCTATGGTTTTCCAGGTAAAGAATTGATTTTTGAAACAGTTGTTTTCAGGGCTACCGAAAAAGGAGGTGACGTTTACAATTTAGACGTGTCGGAATACGATATAATGATGCCAGAAAATGGTATGTTTGTCTCCCTACAAGCGTTGGGCTATACAGATGCATCGGGCAAATTGTTACCAAACAAAAAGTACAAGGAGATTAAAACAGGTAACGACATCGTAAAAATCCCTACAAATTTTAGGCCTTTACTCCCATTTACAGATGAAATTCCTGAAACAAGAACCTTCATTAAACGTGTGTTTTTAAATAATAATAAGTGGTCGCGATTTGAAAAAGGGAGCGACATACAATCAAGTTTATTGAAATCTGGTCTCAACAATTATGGCATCGGACTAACTTTTAAAATCTTCGAAGATGAATAATCCGTGGCATTTATATCTGATGGCTGCTATCTTCGTATTTGCAGGAATCATGCATTTCATAAAACCAAAAATGTACCTGCGAATCATGCCTCGTTATTTGCCAAATCCTAAACTGTTGGTAAGTTTAAGT
>JBBSLN010000456.1:0-2663 GCA_038255205.1 Flavobacteriales bacterium | reverse complement strand
TGAGTTTTCACTTAAGGTATTTGCAAATGAAAATCTAAAATCCACACCAGTTGTTTCTGGTTTGTAATCTGAACCTGCTGTAAATGGCAAGTATAAATGTCCGAGAAACCCTATTTCTGGCATACATCCATTTTCTTGTGCGATGGTGGTCTTGAAACCGAGCAATAACGGATTAAAACCGCTCGTGACATCATTTAATGCCGTTCCGTTAACTTTGGTTTGTCCTTCAACAAAATCCCAACCCAATCGAAGTTCGAGATTTTTGAGTAAACCATATCTTACCAAAGTAGTATTGTAAGTGTAATTTTCATTTTTGATGCCATTGTCTTCAAACGATTCATAGAAGGCGCCAGTTTCGACCTGTAGAAATCCTTTTGGCACAGCAGTTGGTGATTCGGTTGCGTCTGGTCGGTCTGTTATTAATGGTTCAGCAGAAAAACTGATTAATTTTCCTTCTAATGTTGAAACTACGGATATACTATCTGATTGGGCAAAAATTGAAAATGAGCCGAGACTTACGAAAACGGCAATAAAATTTTTAATTGATTTCATTGACATAGATAATATTTGTAAAATCTTCATTCAGAAGAATAGTGTTGTTGTTGATGGCAATTTGCGTCATTTTATTTTTATGGAATTGTTTTGTGACGCTCAAAGAATTTCCATATTTCAAACCATTTTGAGCGCAGAAATCGAAAAACTCCTTGTCATCGCTCATTAATCTTGAAATGATATAGGTCTTGCCTTCTTCAGTGTCTGACAATGCTAAAGAAGTATCTTCAGTTGTGATTTCGCCTTGTGCATTTGGGATTGGGTCGCCGTGAGGGTCAAATTTTGGATTGCCCAGGTACTCACTGATTTTATCAGCTAAAAAATCGGAGGTTTCGTGTTCCAATAATTCGGCTTCACGATGGATTTCGTGCAAAGTCATATCAAACATTTTGAAGAGTAAGGCCTCCCAAAGGCGATGCTTCCGAACAACATTTAGCGCCATTAATGTCCCTGCTTCTGTGAGTTGAAGTGCCTGGTACTTTTCATAGTGCAACAACTTTTTAGAGGCCAACTTCTTGGCCATATCTGTCGCCGCAGCGTTAGAAATGCCTAACTTTTTGGCAATATTTCCAGGCTTGGTATTATGATGGTCTTGTATGTCATTATTGTAAATGGCTTTTACAAAATTTTCAATCGCTACTGACATATTCGTATAACTTTAATTAAAATTTAAGCTTACTTAAAAAAGTATTCAAATGTAGTAAAAATATTTTATATAGGAAGCCATTTTAATAATTAGTAACTTTCCGTTTTAAACTTTAATCGTCACTTATGATTCGTCCTTTCATTCTTTTTATTGGTTTAATCACTTTTCAATTCTCATTTGCACAGCAACAGAAGCTACCATTGCAGCCATTGGATGTGTTTGAATTGGAATGGGCTTCCGACCCACAGATTTCTCCAGATGGAAAACAAATTGTGTATAGAAGAAACGGTTTTGACATTATGAAGGACAATTCAAGAGGCAATCTCTGGATTATCAATACAGACGGTACTTCTCATCGAAAATTGACCTCAAGAGAAGTCAATGAGTCACAGGCAAGTTGGTCGCCAACAGGAGATAGGATTGTTTTTGCAAGTTCCACGGAAGAGGGTTCGGAAATCTATATGTATTGGACAGCGACAGGACAAACAGCCAAATTATCTCAATTGGAAAAATCGCCAAGTTCCTTGACATGGTCACCAGATGGGATGTCGATTGCTTTTACAATGTTTATTACCGAGAAACCACCAGTCGTTGCGAAAATGCCAGAAAAGCCTAAAGGTGCCAAATGGGCTGAACCTGCAAGAATCACGGATAGATTGAAACACGAAGCAGACGGAAGTGGTTATATAGAACCCGGATTTACACATATTTTTATGATGCCTGCGGAAGGTGGCTCGCCTCGACAAATCACGACTGACAACTATGACCATAGCGGAAGTTTGTCCTATTCTCCAGATGGAAAATCACTTTATTTTTCGGCCAACCGATTTGAAGATTGGGAATACCGATTCAGAAATAGTGAAGTGTATAAAGTAGACATTGCTACACAAGCTATAACTGTATTGACCACACAGGATGGGCCTGACGAATCTCCAAAAGTTTCTCCAGATGGAAAAACAATCGCTTATCTAGGATTTGAAGATAAGGTCGAAGATCATCAAAATACCGTATTAAACTTGATGAATTCTGATGGAAGCAATACAAGAGTGATTTCTGCAAAATTGGATGAAAGCGTTTCGGAAATCCGGTGGGACAAAGATGGCAAAGGTTTGTATTTCATGTATGATGAAAAAGGAAATTCCAAAATTGGATATATTACTACTTCAGGAGACATTACGAAATTGGCTGATAACGTCGGAGGAACGACCATTGGAAGACCTTATGCTTCCGGTTCATACTCGGTGTCTTCAAATGGAACAATCGTTTATACCCAATCTAGACCCGAATATCCTGCTGAATTGGCTGTCATTCAAAATAAAAAAGAAGCGAAGTTAATTACGAATTTGAATGCTGATGTGCTTTCGTATCGTGAACTTGGGAAAGTGGAGGAAGTATGGTACAAATCGACTTTTGATGGTCGCGATATTCAAGGCTGGATTGTAAAACCGCCATTTTATGATGCTTC
>JBBSLN010000455.1:0-2673 GCA_038255205.1 Flavobacteriales bacterium | reverse complement strand
TGACACCTCAATGTTCTTGGCCATATTAATACCATTCCTATCATCTGTAGCTACTAGTACATTGTCGTAATGATTGCCGGAAGGCGCACCACTATTGAAAATAATATTGCCTTCTAAAGTTATATTCTTTACAAATTCAAAATCTGCTTTTCTTCCCGCTGACCAAACTTCTATTCCTTTGTAATAATTAGCGAAAATTACGTTGTTCTTGATAAGTCTCGTTTTATCACTTGTATTTTGAACATACATTCCTTCGCCTCTACCCTTGCCATCTTTAGCCACGAAACCATTATAATAAATCATACAGTTTTCAATAATTGAGCCTCCCGTTTGCTTCCATGAGCCAAATCCTAGGCCGGGATTATCATGTATAATAAGATTATAAAATCGACAATCTTCACCCGAAGTGTGACTAATTCCTGCACAGACTCGAAAATCCTTATCATTTTCGTCACGAGAAAAATGTCCTAAACTAGTAATTTCAAAATCTTTAAAAATGACTTGCTTACCTCTAACGGTCAGTACGGAATTTCTATCTGAAGGAATATTACCATTCAAAACCACCTTTTCTTTATTGTAGGGCGCAACGGTTATATAGCTATTTTCTTTAGTGCTTTGAATGGTAGACATAAAGCGTCCGTTATATATACCTTCGTGTAACCAAATAGTGTCATCACCATTCACCACATCTGTCTTTTGACTCAATGCAGTCTGCAAATCCCATGGGTTTTGAAGAGACCCATTACCTGTTGGCTTACCATTCGGAACTACGTGAAATTCATTTTGCGCTTGGGTAAATAAGCAAAACAAACAAAAAATGATATTTAGAATTGGTTGCTTCATGGGTTTGGTTTTGCAATTAGTATGCCAATCGAAAAAGCATATTTGAAAATTGAATGTTATTAAAATCTAAATTATTGTTTAGTTTTGGATAAATTTAATACAATTTATGAGTTACCTGTCAAGGCGGTTGTCGGAAAGAAGAATTTGGCACAAGCTATATCTAGAAAGGCTTTCCGAACCTTTGCATCTTAATTTTATTTCTTTTTTCATCTTTCTTTTCGGTTCCTTTAGAAAAAAAGTTTCTTATGATTTAGTGTTGCGTCCACAACATGCTTACGGTCTCCTTGAGGCCGCCGACAAAGCAAAAAAATATGGATTCAAACGAATTTCAGTTGTAGAATTTGGAGTTGCCAATGGCGCAGGGTTGATGAACATCATTGAAATCGCAAAAAAGGTAACCGAAGCAACACAAATAGAAATTGATGTCTATGGATTTGACACTGGTGAAGGAATGCCACCTCCTATTGACTATCGTGATCACCCTGAATATTATAACACCGGTGATTTCCCCATGAACAGGGCTCTTTTGGAAGAAAAAACAAAAGGAAAGGCGACTCTTCTTTTTGGTTCTATTCGGGAGACCTTAATGCCATTTATCGCTACTCTTTCTGCTGATGCGCCACTTGGTTTTGTGTCAGTCGATGTCGACTATTATAGCTCCACGAAAGAAGTCTTGGAATTGTTCAAAGCGGAAGCGCACAGATTTTTACCCTTAACCTACGTATATTTTGATGATATTTTCATGTCACACCATAATGATAAATGTGGGGAGCTTTTGGCAATAAAAGAGTTCAATGAAAACAATGCTTTAAGGAACTTAAGCTATCACGCTTTTTTTGTAAACACACGTCTGTTTAAGAATGCCATTTGGGTCAAGCAATTATATTTTTTGCATGTATTAGACCACGAACAACGTTTTAAGGCCAAAAGAAATCGAAAAGCACAAGTATTAGATAATCCCTATCTTAAATTTGAGGGAAACAAAAAACAGTTTCTTTGATTTTATTTTTTGTAGACATGCGGGTTTTTACGAATTCCTTTCTTGAAGAATTTCCTAATAAACATTCTCAAACTAGCATCGAAATCCAAAACCAGATTAGTGAACGTATCTTCCGGTCGTCCCCTGAATTTAGTGACATGGAATTTATCGGTATTCTTTAAGGGCACATCACTAAAATAATAGTTGGAAATACAGCACCTGTTGCCATCCTTGGTCACCTGATTTACCGAATGCCATGAGCGATCGTGTGTCGCCATCACGACCAAACGATTGAATTTACTTTCCACCAAGATTGGTGTCTTTTTAGGCCCATCTGGCCAAAGCTCCAAATGTCCACCATTTTCTTTTTCCCAATGAGGCGTTACGTAATACAATAAATTTAGGACTCGCCAACGTTGCCGCTCAGCATCGTGAGAATTGTCGAGATGGGGATGCAAAAAATTATCCTTTGCCATTAAGGAAAGTCCACCGGCATAAAGGAATTCATCAGCATATAATGAATCGATATTACAAATTTCACTGATGAGCTTGACGATCTTAGGTTTTTGAAACGCATAAATGACTTCTTCCAACATTGGATTGTGTTTATCCATCTGTGCCGAAACATGCTTGTATTCCCGTAAGGTTTTTAAACATCGCATATCTGATGGGTCAGGGAATACTTCAAAACATTTTAACACCAGCGCTTCAGGAAGAAGGTCGTCGATATAAAAATAGCCTATTTGTGGTTCGGACGTTCTATAGGCACTGGTCAACGCTTCCTTACGAGCATCAAGGCTTTCATAAATTAACTTTGAAATAGTATCCGATTTAAGCGATTCCATTGCGTT
>JBBSLN010000454.1:0-2683 GCA_038255205.1 Flavobacteriales bacterium | reverse complement strand
TTGAATCTCTTTTACCGAAAAAGGCAAAGCTCCTACGGATTGACTTCCGTCAATAATAAGTAAGGCGTTATGGGTTTTTGATTTTTGTCTGATTGCTTTTAAATCAAACAAACTTCCGTTTGACCAATGGATATGTCCCATAGCAACCACAGCAGTCTTATCAGTAATGGCTTCAAGAATTAATTTGTTCCATTGTTTTACACGATTGGTTGTAGTGTCTGGTGGCTGAATGGTTTTTATGACTGCATCGTGCTTATCTGCAAGCTTTTGCCAAACATATATGTTGCTTGGGAATTGCTCATGCAACACTAAAACTTCATCGCCAGCCTTAAGTTTAATGTTCTTTGCGACGGTCGCCATTCCATAGGATACAGATGGAATTGTAACAACGCGATTGTAATCGTCAATATCTACAAGTTCTGCGAATAGTTTTTTAAGTTCTGTGACAGGCTCAAAATAATCTGATAACGCGATTGTATGTGGATGGTTCTTTTGTTTCAACCCCTCTAAACCTGCTTCAAAAACAGCTTTAAACGAAGGTGATTGCGCTGCAATATTTAGATAAGTGATATCTTCAGGAATTTCGAAAAGATGTTTTTGATTCTGTAAGCTCATACGTGGAATATATAGAGATTCATTTGAATGAGATTCCCGCTTTCGCTGGAATAAAATTATTTATTAAAATAACTAAACGTTTCCCCATCCTTAATATTCAAAAGGGATTCATAAATCAATTTGATAACATTCTCTACATCATCCCGTTGTACCATTTCTACGGTTGTATGCATATAGCGCAAGGGCAAGGAAATGAGTGCACTCGCGACGCCACCATTACTGTAAGCGAACGCGTCTGTATCTGTACCTGTTGCTCGCGAGCAAGCTGAACGCTGAAATGGAATTTTATTCTTTTCTGCTGTGTCTGTAATCAGATCACGTAATTTTTGCTGAACGGCAGGTGCATATGCAACCACTGGACCTAACCCCAATTCCAGATGACCTTCTTTTTTCTTGTCAATCATCGGAGTTGTAGTGTCATGAGTGACGTCAGTGACGATGGCAACATTTGGTTTGATACGTTGTGTAATCATTTCGGCACCACGTAGACCGATTTCTTCTTGAACGGAATTTGTTACGTATAATCCAAAAGGTAATTTCTTTTTGTTTTCGTGAAGCAATCTTGCAACTTCGGCAATCATAAATCCTCCCATTCGGTTATCGAGGGCACGACATACAAATTTGTCGCCGTTGAGAATATGAAATTCATCTGGATAGGTAATAACGCATCCTACATGAACACCCATTTTTTCTACTTCAGCTTTATCTTTGGCTCCAACATCAATCGTAATATTTTCGATTTTTGGTGTGTCTTCTTTTTCCTTACTGCGCGTATGGATGGCTGGCCAACCAAAAACACCTTTTACGATGCCTTTTTTGGTGTGAATGTTCACGATTTTACTTGGTGCAATCATGTGGTCGCTACCACCATTACGAATAACATGAATCAATCCGTTGTCCGCAATATAGTTCACATACCAAGAAATTTCATCGGCATGTCCTTCAATCACCACTTTGTATTTTGCTTTTGGATTGATGACACCCACTGCTGTTCCATAAGTGTCAGTGATGAATTCATCTACATAAGGTTTTAGGTAGTCCATCCAGATTTCCTGTCCTGTCCATTCGTAACCTGTAGGGGAGGCATTATTTAAATATTTTTCTAAAAAAGTTAAGGATTTTTTGTTTAAAATGCTCTTTTGTGCCATGTATAGATATTTTCGACAAAATTAATAATATTAATACTATTTTAAGGTTATTGAGTATGTAAATTCTTAATTTTACCACCGTTTTGGAACGATTTTAGAGGACCAAGTTGACATGAACAAATTTACCTACATACTTTTAATTTTTCCAATATGGATGTTTGGACAGATAGAGCCCATCGTTCAGGATTCGACGGCTGTGGAGTATTTTATTATCGATGGTGATTCTGTGGCTGTGCCGGTAATTCAGTTGCGTGAAGTTCATCTTATGGGGAAACATCGTTTTGCGACCAAAGAAGAACGTGTTCGTTATCTGATCTTAAAACGAAAAACACTCAAAGTCTATCCTTATGCTAAATTGGCAGCAGAACGTTTGGTAGAACTCAATGAGCGCTTGGCAACACTTGAACGCAAAAGCGAACAGCGTCAGTATTCAAAAATCATTCAGCGTTATATTGAAGATGAATTTTCGGCAGAATTGAAAAAACTGACACGAACCGAAGGCCAGATTCTTGTAAAGTTGATGCATAGACAAACCGGCATAACGACCTTTGATTTGATAAAGGAATTACGAAGCGGTTGGCGTGCCTTTTGGTTCAACAATACTGCGAAGTTATTTGATATTTCATTAAAGCGAGAATTTGATCCAGAAAATGTTGCTGAAGATTTTATGATTGAGGATATTTTACTTCGCGCATTTCAGGATGGACGCCTCGAACGTCAAAGTCCTGCATTTCCTATTGATTTCATAGAAATTCGGGATAAGTGGGCAGTCAAGGTTGATAAGAAGTGAAAAATATAAAAAATCAAAAAATTAAAAGAATCAAAAGAAATAAAAAGTCAGAATATTTCAAATTAATAAAAATCACTATTTTAACTTCTAGAATCAAACATCTAACATCTAACATCTAACATCTAACATC